>JAZDOF010000635.1:0-4718 GCA_043799015.1 Pseudomonadota bacterium
GTTGATCGAGCCGGTCCTGCGGCTTTTCGGGGCCGGAGACCAGACTCGAAACAAGCTTTGTCCCGTCCCCGAAATCGAGTAAGGAAATCGCCTTAAACCCCGATTGCCCGCCCCATATCAGCGTCGGGCAGGACCATAGAACCAACACCGTCAACAACTTCACAAACCGCACCAACAGAACCTCCCGGGCATTGCCCGATCCGTCGGATCTATTCTTTAGAGAAAACGTTTCTCATGCGCTATCATGCGGATTCGGCAGGTTCATCCCGGCCTGCAAACCTGTCCTTAATCTCGGAAAACTTTTGTTCCATCTCTCGGAAGACGTCCACCAGTTCAGGGTCGAATTGCGTTCCCGACGCGGACACTATCATATCGAACGCTTCCTCGTGGGAATACGCCCGCTTGTACCTCCTCTTCGAGGTTAGGGCGTCGTAAACGTCGGCAAGGGAGACTATCCTCGCGGACAGGGGTATCTGTTCGCCTCGTAGACCAAACGGATAACCTCGCCCGTCCCATCGTTCATGATGATAATAGGCTACGTCCATACCCAAATCCAGTAGGCTGGCTTCCCCTAGTTCTTCAACGGCTTCTCGCAGAGCGTCTCCTCCTATGGCGGGATGCGCCTGCATTTTTTCACGTTGCGCATCATCGAACTTTCCCGGGAATTTCAGTATTTCGTCCGGTATGGCAACCTTCCCGATATCGTGGAGGACCGACGTGGTAACCAAATCCTCGATGTAGGAATCCGTCATTATTCCCCAGTATCTCAGCCTACGCGCCAATCCCTCGCACAGGGCCTCACAGAAACGCTGAATACGTCTCAGGTGATCACCCGTCTCCTCGTCCCTTTTCTCGGCGAGCTTTGCGAGGTTGAAAATGGATACGGCTTGCGTCTCTTTGATGCGTGACAGAAGCCTTGTGATTTCATTGTATTGCCTAACTTCCTCCGTCATGTCTACGCCGACGCCCAGAATGCCCATAAGCTCCCCCGACGGGTCCAGCATAGGCGATAAGGACAGAGCCATCGTTAGTTCGCGGCCGGTTTTCGTTAGTTGCTTCATCTTGTCGTGGACCGTCCCGCTCTTGTCGGCCACCATGCGACGGAGTTTCTCAACCGTTTCCTTAGTCATGGAATCCGGCGGGTAGAGCCTGGTAATCTTGGTGCCCAGCATCTCCTCTTTGGTGTATCCGAAGATTTGCTCCGCGCCTTTGTTCCAGAACAACACCGTTTGATCCATTGCCGTGAAGACTACCGATACCCTGTCGGAACTGTCTATGAGCCCGTGAAGGAAGTCTTTGTCCTTGACGATTTCCATCGTCCTAGCTTCGATACGTTCTTCGAGAATCCGTTGGGCGTCCCGTTTGAATCGCGAGAGTTCCACATGCTCTATGGCGCGCTTGAGCAGCAACAGAAGCGGGCCGGCAGCCGGCGGTTTCGCGATGCAATCGTATAAGCCCAATTCTAAGATCGGTTCGGCCGTAACACCCAACCCGGCTTCCACCAACCACACAAGTAATGCTGAATCCTCAAGTTTTCGGAGAGTCCCGATGAAAGCACGGGGGTCAGCGGTTTCCGGCACGTCCGCAATAACGATGTCGGACGGTATTCTCTTCCCTCTTCCGGCCGAGGGGTCGGCGACTTTTCGGACGCGTGTCTCCACAGGCAATTTCTTTAGGGAATTACTGATGAGACCGGATGTAGGTGCGTCTAACCCAACCAATAGTATGTTAACGGCTTCGCGTTCCTGATCCCAGTAATCCTTCGCGCCGTCCGGGATGAACGGAGCGGCGCCTGCGGCAACGAAGAGCCCTTCTTCTCCGGGCGGTCTCCTTCGTCCAAGTTCGGACTGCGCGAGCAGGCCCGACCGTACGAGCTTGGCCAACAATGTTTGCAAACCTTGTACCGAGAGACCGTACTTCTCCATAAGCGCGGCGTCGTCGAGGCCGGCTCGTATGTCGACTAGTGCCCGGGTCTCATCCCCCTCCGGTTTGGCCATGTTTATCCTCGCGGCCGTCCACGGACGTCGGTTACCGACGGTGAAGCTCTCGCTCGAAAAAATCCTTACCGTTTATATTGAGATTATCCAATAACACCGTCATGTGCAACCATAATTGGAACTTGCTCGTTGGGAATCCTTGGTGTTGAGTCGGGCACCGACCTGGTCTATAATCGTTCCCGGCCTGCTCAGATGCCGAACTCCGAATAACGGTGCGCTAAAAAAACGATGAACGGATTTTACCAAGAACATTCGACGGACAACGACATCCTGGAGATAGTTGATGCCCTGGACAACGTGGTCGGGACTGCGCGCCGCGGAAAGATTCACGAAAAAGGCTTGCTGCACCGTGCCGTTCATGTCTTTGTGTTCGACGGCAAAGGACGGGTATTCGTGCAAAGGCGATCCGCCGCTAAGGACAGATTCCCGGGCGTGTTGGATTCCTCGGCGGCAGGTCACGTGGACCCGGGCGAATCCTACGAGGCCGCGGCCGTTCGTGAGCTTCGTGAGGAGCTGGGGCTATCGTTGTCCGTCTCGGAGGTCCTGCGGGTCGAGGCAGGACCCCTTACCGACCAGGAGCATGTGGTCCTTTTCGAGGCGGTGACACACGATGAGCCGGTCCTCAACCCCGAGGAAATCCAGAGCGGCGAATTCCATGAACCGGAACGACTATCGACGATGATGGCAAACATGCCGTGGGATTTTGTGCCTGCTTTTGTGCATCTGTGGGAGATATATCGGGAGATCGACGGGAGAAAAGTCATTGTCGGGTGTGAACTTGATTTGAAGCCTCCGGAGGTCGTATGAGGGCGGTCGTTCAACGAGTCTCACGCGCAATGGTGTCGGTCGGAGGGGAGACGGTCGGCCGGATAGGACGCGGGCTTCTGGTGCTCATCGCTGCCGGTCAAGGAGACGGCCCCGGCCAGGTGGCTTGGATGGCGGAAAAAATCGTGGGTCTGAGGATATTCCACGATGAAAGTGGAAAAATGAACCACAGCGTGGCCGAGGTCGGCGGCGAAATACTTGTAGTTTCCCAATTCACGTTGTACGGCGATTGCCGGAAAGGAAGGCGGCCGTCTTTCCAGGGAGCCGCGCCTCCGGAACGGGCTTTGAGTCTCTATGAGGACTTCGTCGGAGCCGTTCGCGACCGCGGAATTTCGGTCCAACAGGGGGTCTTCGGCGCGATGATGGAAGTGGAACTGGTGAATGACGGGCCTGTAACTCTGATAGTGGATGCGCCTCAGACCCCGGACCCGAACGCTTAGAACACGAACCCCGCCTCGATGAAGGCCCCGTCGGAGCTGTCCTTGAATACCTCGTGCCTTTGCTCTCTTCTCAACTCCGTGTACCGGTAGCCTCCCCGGAGAAAACCGTACCGCCGCGAGGACACGGGAACCACGTATCCGAGTCCCACTTCACCTTCGTACCCGACGGTATCCGACAAAAATGAAACGCCCCCCTTGCACTTGAGGGCCAGTGATGTTCCGCGGTAGTCCGCAAGGCCCTTCTCCAGTTCGAGTCCCAGTACCGCCAAGTTCCGTTCACCGGTCCAACTCGGCGTAGGGGTGTTTCCATAGTTAACGGAGCGGCCGACCGAAAAGGAGTCTTCAAGGTAACGCCAGTCCGCGTAGAATCCCACCGTCCCATTAAGGGTCCGCTTCACATCCAGCAGCAGACCGAATCGGTGTTCCTGCCGTTCCCATCTCGCGCGCACGGAATCACCCGGTACAAAGTATTGCCCGCCGAACGAAAACGCTGAAGTGACCTGAGTGGTCCCGTCCAGCATCATGGGCGTATACGCGTATCTGATGGTCCAGCGGGGACGAACGCGGTACTGGGCGGAAACCGTCCAAATGGATTGGGGCGACCGTGAGACCCCCGTGAGGTCTTCCATCTTCAATACCTCGTACTGCGTGACACCCGATCCGGCCGGCGGCTTGTTCGTCAGCTCGCCCCTTACTCTGCCGAATATAAGGTTCCCCGATAGTCCGAACTGACCTTTCTCCGGCCATGGCAGCGACCCCCGGGCCCACCAACGGGAAGGGTCCAAGCGGGCTACGCCCTCGAACAGGGGCTCCTGCTTGACCTTGTGGATTTGTCCAGCCGTGCGAGCGGCTTGTGAAGCCGCCTTAGCCTCCGAAGGGGCCGCCTGGAAGGATTGACGGTCGGGCATGGCTAGAGGGTTTCCGGCTAGAGCCGGCACCGTAGCTGCGGACAGTACAAAAAGCAGGACTATGGACGCACCTGTGGCATAACGTGACATCACACCCTCCCAAGGGCAATTAACGCCTTGACACAGGCACATAGGGCTTTGAATTAACTATGTCAAGAAAAAAGCGTTATTAATTAGATTAATATAAGCTAAAACTAGAAAATATATTATGTAATGACGGGGTTTATCAGTCAATCAAGCCTACTAGGCATTGCGCGGGCACCAGTCGCCGGGCTTCATGAAGGTCGTTCCAAAGGACTTGAAGGGCCTGATTGAGCGTTCTTTTATGCCATATCGAGTTCAAAGAAGTGGACCCGGTCCGGGAAGCTCGTTGGGCCTCAAACCAAGGTTGAGTGAAACACGGACGGTATCGAACAGTTACCATTGAATATGAAACGGTCCCGGCATGGACTTTGATCCTCCTTGACGCGCGTCGGTCATTTCTGCTATCGGATGGAATAGGATGGTTCCGATCACGGAACTACCCAAGGGCTTCCAGCATCATCCCC
>JAZDOF010000686.1:0-4203 GCA_043799015.1 Pseudomonadota bacterium
CGCTCGGCGGTATGACAACGCCGAGGGTGGAGCCGACGGCGATGGAGGAACTGCTAAGTATGGGATGGTAGTTGTATTTCTTCATCTCCGGCAATGCCACGGAGGTCATTGTCGCCGCGGTTGCGGTATTTGAGCCGCAAATGGCCGCGAAGCCGGCGCATGCCATAATCGTGGCCATTGACAATCCCCCGCGTGTGCGCCCCATCCAAGTGTATGCCGTCTCGTAAAGAGTCTTGTTAACTCCGGAATAGAAACATATTTGTCCCATGAGGATGAACATGGGGATCACGGTGAGTCCGTACTTACTGAATACGTTCCATACCTCATTACCGAGCATGGCCACGGCCGCGTCCGGATTGAGAAGATAACACAGTCCTCCCAGCCCGACTAAACCCATGGCGAGCCCCACGGGGAGTTCCAGGAAAAACATCATACATAATAGAATAAAGATTCCGAGTAGTCCGGCGGTCATTTCTTACCCCCTGCGGGCGACCATATCAGTTCAAGCAGATCGAGAAGGAGACAAAATACCATCAGCGCACAGGATCCCGCGACGGCATAGGTGAAAGGCCAGAAGGGCATTCTCAGGGTTTCGGACACCTCTCCCGAAAGCATCAGGATGGTGCCTAGAGCGGCTATTTTCCATGCCGCGGCCCCGAAAAACACCATTCCGAGCAAATAGCTGACGGCGATACCGGCTTTTCTCACGCCTGCCGGCAAAAGAAGAGTGACGATGTCGACCGCCACGTGACCCTTCCTGAGCTGAGTGTACGCCAACGGAAAAGCAGCGACCAGAGCGCCGAGATAGCAGACCAGGTCATATATCCCCGCCATTGGGAACCCAAACATGCGAAGTCCCATATTCAGGCAAGATACCCCGGTCATCACAATCAGCGCGATTCCGCCGATCCACAGAAAAACGTCACTGAGCCATTCGTTGATTCGTTTCAAGAGTAGCATGAAGCCTCCGACCTGATTACCGCGAAATACGGCCGTTGGGGCCATGGCATTAGAATAAGGGGCGATTCCGTGTTCCCACATGAACACCCGGGGCTAACCTCGCCATGCGCCTTAAAAACCCGAAGCCCTCCGACAATCGTAACACGATCGGCAGGCGCAGACACGAAACGCCGGGCTGGGCGGTTCACGTCCTTCTCTGCGCGATGCCGAAAAACATCTTTAGGGGCGGGGTTTATCCCCGCCCGCTCCTTGGGTACCCGGCCGACGGGCGGGGATAAACCCCGCCCCTACGTGATTCGTGCTACGGTGACGAACTCGTCACGACTCTTGAGACGGTTTATCCCCGCCCATTGCATCGAATCTGCTGATTTCAGCAGTGAAAGCTCTTACTTGAACTCACTATTGTACTTTTCGGTCAGTTTCTTAGCATCTTCCACAATCTGCTTACCGGGAAGCTTCGCGGCGTCCATCTTCTTGATGTATGTATCCACCAAGGGTGCCGCTTTTGCGGCCCATTTGGCTCTTTCTTCCGCGGAAAGAGTAATGAACTCCACCTTGTATTCTTTCTTGGACCACTCCATCGCTTCCTTCGCATGATTATCGACGTACTTCCCGGTCCAGATGGCCTGTTCTCTCCTCATGTCGTCGAAGACCTTCTTTACGTCGTCAGGAAGCGAGTCCCACTTCTTCTTGTTCATGACCACCGCAAAGGGGACCACCCACAGGTCGCAGACGGTAACAAACGGGCAGTACTCGGCGTATTTCATATCCTTGAGCACATCCATGGACGTCACGTTGCCCTGGACCACGCCCTTCTGAAGGGCCTCCGGCACGTCGGACTGGGGCATACCCACCGGTGCGGCACCCAAGAGCTTCATCCACTCGACCCCGGTCCCGGCGGCCCGCAGCTTGGCGCCCTGAAGATCATCAAGGTTCTTGATGGACTTGTTTGCGAGTATTTGAGCGGTGGCGCAGGTGAACAGGGTCAGGACTTTGACGTCCTTCAAGGATTGCGGATTGTATTTTTCGAACAAGTCCCACATTACCGCACTGGCCGCCGTCGCGTTGGCAAACCCTATGGGGAGGTCCATGACCTCGATTTCCTTGAAGCGTCCAGGCTGGTAAGCCGTGGCCAGGCAACCTATGTCCGAGCCGCCTGAAACCACGCCGTCGAACATGTTCTTAGCCTCAAGGAGCGTGCCGCCGGGAAAGGTTTTGACCTTCACCTTACCTTTCGTGCGCTGTTCCACCTCCTTCACCCATCGCTCCATCTGAATGCATGGAAACGTCGTGGCCGGAGGGAAGTTGGCGTAATTCAGGTTTATGGTATCGGCCACGGCGGGCGTGACCGATCGAGACCCGAGAATCATCGCCATCGAAAGCGCCAAGACGGCAACGATCAGGAAGAACCTTCCGTGCTTCATCACGAACCTCCTTGTCTTCAAATAGTTGGAAATGAACTAGGGATAAACTGCGCCCCTGCGCACAGCGCGTCGAAGCGTAGCAGACTCATGAACGACATTCAACACGAGCGACTTGACTTGTCGGTTCGTCCGTCAGGTTTTGGATTCTCCTTCTTTTTTCTTTTCCGCGAGGGCCTTCAGAATTTTGTCCGGCGTGATGGGGAAATCGGTCATATGGACCCCTATGGCATTGCTCACCGCCGCGGCGTATGCCTGTGCCGCGGACATGGCAATGGACATCCCCGCTTCCTTGGCGCCGTAAGGGCCGTCGGGATCATGGGATTCGACGATGATGCTGTTTATCTTGGGCATGTCGCAGGCAAGGGGCACTTTGTATTCGAGCTGGGTGGGGTTGAGGACGAATCCCCCGTCCCAAGTGTGGGCCTCGGTAAGGATACCGCCCTGCCCTCCCATTGCCACCGAACCTTGGAATTGGCCTTCGAGCACGAGCGGATTTAGTGCGAACCCAACGTCTTGGGCCACGGTGACCTCCAACGCCTTCACCTGGCCGGTTTCGCCGTCGACCTCCACCTCCGCTATGGTGGTACCAAAGGAAAAGGCCCCGCACATTTGTCCGTAGGGATTACTGATCCATTCACGTTTGGGGTCTACTTTGGGCCAATAGTCACCTTCACCGGCCACCGACTTCCCACGGGCCAGGAGGCGGCGGATTACCTTTTTCAAAGGGATGCCCTTTTCCGGACAACCGGTAACGTAAATCATCCGGTCCCGGGCCACCAGATCGGACGGGTCCGCCTCCAGCAATTCCGAGGCGGTTTCAAAAAGCATGTTACGAACGTTTTCCGCCGCCTTCTTAACGGCTTGTCCGCCGATGAAGGTCGATACCTGGGAATAGGCCCCCGGGTCGGACGGAGTCAGTTCCGTATCCGCAGTGACCAATTGCACGTCCTCGGGACGGATACCCAATTCCTCGGCGGCAATCTGCACAAGCATATTGTCGTTTCCCTGGCCGTTGTCCACAACGCCGGAAATGACCGTGGCTCCTCCGTCCTCGTTGAACTTTATTATGGCCTGGGACCCGCCTCGGATGCCCATGGGAAATCCGGTCTGTACGGAATTACATCCTATGCCTATTCCACGCAACGGCGGCAGCTTACCCCATTTCTCCGCCCAACCCGACCGCTCGGCGGCCTTGGTGATGGTTTCCTTCATAGCACAGCTTGCAACATAGGACTTGGTGTTGGTGTATTCACCCGCTTCCCTCGCGTTGATCATCCGTATCGCCACAGGGTCCATTCCCATGTGCTCGGCGATCATGTCCAGTTGGATGTCCACGCCGCAGGCAAATCCGCGACCGTGAATTCTAATCATGCCTCGGGGCGGTTTGTTGGTATAGATGCGGTAACCGTTGTACCGCACATGCTCCATTTTGTACGCCTGCTCCATACAGAGGAAAGGCACGCTGGTGGCAATAGGGCCCGTGGAACTGTAAGCGCCGCCATCCATATAGCAAGTGACGTCCCGAGCGATCACCCGACCGTTACGGTCCACTCCCGTTTTGAAGGTGGTTATCAGTGAGTGGCCCTGGCGTGTGGCTATGGAGTTTTCCTCCCGGGTGAAGACGATCTTGACCGGCCTGCGGGTCTTTCGTGCCAGAAGGGAACAGATGTAATCCGCCGGGGATATTTCACTGCGCCCCCCGAAGGCCCCGCCGATGGTTATTTTCCGCACCCTTACCTTGTTGAGCGGAATCCCGAGAGCGTTGGACAGCGGCTTGGACTTCATGTGGGGGCCGGCGTTGGGCATCCAGATTTCCAGA
>JAZDOF010000701.1:0-4333 GCA_043799015.1 Pseudomonadota bacterium
TTACTTCCCTGGGAATGAATCCGGTCCCTGAGCCAGCCTAATAGAGGTCTGAACTCTCCCTTCTCGAACATTGCATCCAGGTCGCCGATGTCCTTGCGGGCCTTGTCGAAAAACTGTGCGGCATAGACATTCCCCAGCGTGTAGGTCGGGAAATAGCCGAAGGCCCCCAGGGACCAATGCACGTCCTGCATAACCCCCGATCTACGGTCCGGAACGTCCAAGCCCAGATACGACTTGGTTTTCTCGTTCCAGGCATCGGGGAGATCATCCACCTGGATCACTCCTCTCATCAGGTCTAATTCCAGCTCGAAGCGCAGCATTATATGAAGATCGTAGGTAACTTCATCAGCCTCCACCCTGATCAAGCTCGGTTTTACCTCATTTATCGAGAGCAGAAAATCGTTCAAGGACACATCCTTCAACCCAGGAAACGTCTCACCCGCCATGGGGTAGTAGGCGCGCCAAAAACTCGCGGACCGGGCAACCATATTTTCCCACATCCGCGATTGGGATTCGTTGACGCCCAGCGATGCGGGCCGGCAAAAGGGCCGGCCCCAGTATTCCAACGGAAGACCTTGGTGATATAGAGCATGTCCGGTTTCGTGAACCGTTCCGAATAACGCACTGGTGGGATCGTCCTCGCTATAGCGCGTGGTGATACGGACGTCGCCCGGGCCTATGCCGGTTGTGAACGGATGAGCCGACACGTCCAGTCTGCCTGAACTCATGTCAAAGCCCATGTCTACGGCGATCCGGCGTGCGAGCCGCTCCTGATCAACGATGGGAAAGCTCATGCCGCCCAGGCCGCGCATCGGCCGTACGGAGGACCCTTTAATTCGATCGAGCAGAGCGACAGCCGATTTCCTCAATGTGGAAAAGAGCGTCTCGACGAGGTGCGCCGTCATCCCCTGTTCGTAGTCTTCGAGAAACGCGTCGTACGGTTCCGTCTCATATCCCACGGCATCGGCCCATTCTCGCTTGAGGTTAACCAGAGTGATGAGACCCGGCTTGAAAAGATCCCAATCATCTCGGGGCCGTGCCTGCTCCCATGCGGACTCGGCTTCCGACGAGGCCTTGGCTATTGCCGTTGCCAAGTCCTGGGGGACGTTTTCGGTCCGCTCGTACGTTCTCTTCCATTCTCTGATGTTGACGGCCGTCACCGTTTCGGGATCCTTCGTGAGCTCGGAGCCCTCAACTATCGACAGCAGCTCCTTCCATCGCGGGTCGGTTGTTTTGGCATGTCTTATTTTGGTCAGGGCGGCAATCTGCCCTGCCCTATGCATATGACCTCGCTCGGGTAGGCCGGTGCGCCGGTCCCAATGCAAAAGGCTCGTCACAGAGTTAAGATAGGCTATCTCTTCACCCCTGGATACCAGTTCGTCGTAAGCGGCCGGCAACGTCGTCATCCGGTCCTCCGTCGGTTCTTATGATTTCGACTGATCAGCGTTTCACGTCGGCGCCTGTGGGGGGCCCCCGGGGCCCATGTCTCCGCGCCCCGTAGAGCATGGAATGCGCGATCGGACTACGATTTCAGACATAGTGGGAAGCTGATGCCCCGTCAAGGGTACCCTGCGGCCGGCCTACCCGGGAACCGGGTCTTGGGCGGCCGTGGAGTCATATGAAGGGCACTGTCGCAGGTCCCTCACGATGATTCGGTGCCGTCACGAAACGGGCCGGTCCATCGCCATAAACTTGGCTTATATTCAGAGCAAATACGGCTATTTTGCCGCACAAGCCAAACCTACTGATATTCATATTGATTTTTCTTGGCTATTCTGTTATGGTTCAAGGAGTTTTAGTGTAAGCTTTCTCGAGCTTGTAAGCATGTGTTTAACTCCGTTGAATATTCTATCGTGCCTTCCTGCCGGATCCTTGAATCCGGTCAAGCGCGTCCTGCCGTGTCCCGTTCTCCGCACCGGACTCCCCTTCACCACCCCAAGCCGCAGTGGTTTCGGCAACATCCATGATTACATCGAACGGGGCACATCCGCGGCATATTGCGGGCCGCGGCGTACGATCCTGTTCGCTTAGGTCCCGGAAATTTAGGCCGGAGGGATAAATGAGGTTCGAAATTATCAATCGTTTCAACTTTGGGTATATTTTCGGAGGAGAGTCGGAAACTCTTAAAGAGCTGGTTGAGTCTGCCGTGAAACAAGGCGTTGACCTTTCGGAGGCCAATCTTATGTCGGCCGACCTAAGCGGGGCCCAACTCAGTAACGCCAACCTTGCGCGGGCCTATTTGTACAAGGCCGATTTGAAGGGCGCCGTGATGGAAAAAGCCGACCTGAGCGGGGCCAAGATATCAAAGGCCGATCTAAGCGGAGCCAAGCTTGTGGGAGCCGACCTTGCGGAGGCCAATCTCCATCGAGCGGTCCTTGTGGGAGCAAATCTCAGCCGAGCCAATCTAATTCGGGCCGACCTCATCGGGGCGAATCTGTCCAATGCCGTAATGATAGGCACAATCATGACCGGGGCTTTTCTCACAAAGGCGAATTTCTCGGGCGCCGACCTCACGGGAGCTGACCTGCTGAGGGCGGAGACTTTCTTGACCAAGGGTTTGAACCTGGACGAGCTTGAAGCCCGGGAAGGCGCGGCCACTCTGTCGAGGGTGTTTGCGGGCATGTATTAGCAAGTCGTTTCGAAAATAGGTTCAGATGCCCGGTATTGCCTATCCGAGCCAAAGGCCGCCGCCGTTCGGCGCTGCCGGGACGCAGGCAAATCGAGGATTCATGCACGGCCATTCTGAAACACAATAACGGCTCGGTTCAGCTTGGAAACTGGACGAACCGTAGCTCACCGGAATATGAGGGCCGCGGTCGGCCCCACTTGAAAAAAGAATTCCCCCAGGGTCCTTTTTCAGTTAAATTGGGCTCATTTCGGCGGTTTTCCCATCCGTACTCGGGTACCGCTCCGGTCGTCGGCCGGACTCGGAAACCCGGTTTCGGCGCAGTGCCGAGGACGGCATTGACGTGAACCAAATGAGATGCGCGCCCTACCGTAAGGGCTCGTGGTTCGGTTTCAAGTCCGCTTTCAGAGCAGGGGTGCTGAGATGCAACTAGATAAGAAGAACGGCGTAACGATAATCGCTACCGATGAACGTCTGGACGCGCTGTCCGCGCCCCAGTTGAAGGACACGGTCAAGCAGCTCGTGGCGGATTCGGAAAAGAGGCTTGTGATTGATCTCGCCAAGACCAGATTCATCGATAGCTCCGGCTGCGGCGCGTTGGTCGCCTCGCTCCGGGTCTTGGTGAAGAACGGGGGCGACATGAAGGTTGCGCGACCGAGCCCCCAGGCCAAGTCCCTTTTCGAGTTAACGCGGCTGCATAGGGTTTTCGAGATTTTTGACGACCTTGAGTCCGCTTTGAAATCCTACCAGCATGCAGGTCGTTGAATCGGCCATAGGACTCCGGCCGTTCAAACCGAGATACCTGACTCCACTTTTCGGAGACATCCGCTAAGGGCCGCCTTGCATCGCGGAGCCGTTAAGGAAGGCGGAGACGTGCGCGGTCCGGGTGATCTTCGGCACCACCAGTCATGCCCTTGTTCACCGCTGCTCGTCGTTGAGTAGGGTCTGCGTACGGACCGGCCTGCTTGACGCGGTGCTCTTTTCTCCCCGCCGATTCTCCGTCACCAAGGATCGTGATCCCGTGGGATCCGGCCGGTTCAGGTTTTCACCGAGCTTGAAAGACCATACTCGACTCAACATTCGATTTGACGACTCTTAAGGATAATACCATGAAGCCTCCACGGAGTTCCCTTTTTGTGTTGATCGGTTCCATCCTGGTGCTCCTCGTCGCGACCGCAACGCCGGGTTGGACCCAGGCCGGTATGCCTAAACCTCCAATCGGCCCCGAGGTCTGTGAGGCCGTTCAGGCCCAAATCAACGCCATCGTCGATCTTGGTCGGTCCCCGAACTTGACCGAAGAGCAGAAGATGGAAAAGCTGTCCGCTTCCTGGGCCGAGTCCATGGCCAAAATGCGAAAGGCCGGTGAAAGGGATGAGGATGCCGAGAAGATCGCCGAGAGCATGAACGCCACGATGATGGACTTACTGGTCAAAGGGACCGCCGCGTCGGACCAAGATAAGAAGTCCGGGAAAGGCAACGCGGACGCCGCGTTGAACGTGGCGCTGGAACGAGTCAAGCCATACGTGGCAATGATGAAAATGATGTGCCCGAACCTGAAAGTGCCTGATCTCAAGAACCTCGGCAGCGGCCGCAAATAAGGCGAGGCAATACGACGTGCATGCCCCATAGGCGCGGTGACCCCGCTACAGATGTTTGTTTCGATTCACTCAACCGTTCAGGGTTCCCGCAATTCTCAACGCGTGACAC
>JAZDOF010000711.1:0-3411 GCA_043799015.1 Pseudomonadota bacterium
GCCAAGGCCGCTCTGGGGCTCATGGGCAGGATTACGCCGGAATATCGTCTGCCTCTCTGCCCTCCGTCCGAATCGAACCTCGCCAAGCTAAGGGGCGTTCTGGAAAATTACGGCTTAATCTAGGAGGTGTCGTGCCATGAAGATTGCGGTAAGCGGGGCTGCCGGGAGAATGGGCAAAAGGATCCTGGCCCTCGGCCGGCAACACCCTGAAGTTGAAATCACGGGTGCGCTGGAGATGCCCGGACACCCGGCCATCGGTACCGACGCCGGCGAGAGCGCGGGAATCGGTCGCTTGGGGGTCGCCATCACCGATGATAGGGCCGCAGTGATCGCCGGATGCGATGTGTTTGTGGATTTTTCGAGTCCTGATGCATCCTTGGCAAATGCCGTGGAAGCGGCGGCTCGGGGCAAGGCGCTGGTCGTGGGTACCACCGGCTTCTCGGAAGCCGGGAAGAAGGCTTTCCTCGACGCAGCCGGGACGACGCGCACCGTGTTCGCTCCGAATATGAGCCGTGGAGTCAACCTGCTCTTCAGTTTGACGGAACAAGTCGCCGCGGTTCTGGGGTCCGATTACGACGTGGAAATTCTGGAGGCGCATCACCGCCTAAAGAAGGACGCGCCCAGCGGTACCGCCAAGCGATTGGCGGAGGGAATAGCCAAGGCCCTGAATCGTGATCTCGGTTCTGTGGGAGTGTACGGGAGAGAAGGGATGGTCGGTGAGCGCAAACCGGAAGAAATAGCCGTACTGGCGGTTCGCGGCGGGGACATCGTGGGTGAGCACACCGTTATGTTTGTGACGAACGGCGAGCGCATCGAGCTGACCCATCGGGCCCACAGTCGCGACGCATTAGCGGGGGGCGCGATTCAAGCCGCGCTATGGGTTGCTTCTCGACCCGTCGGAGTGTACGATATGCAGGATGTCTTGGGCTTGAGGAGCTGATGGATGCGATTAGCGAGAGCGGAGTTCGACGGACGGGTTTTTCAGGCTCGTTTGGAAGGCGACGAGGTGATACCGGTAGACGGCGGCGCTCCATGCCGTGAACTGCGGCTGGACGACGTGCGACTTCTCGCACCGACGCTCCCCACCAAGGTAGTTGCAGTGGGCCTGAACTACCGTGATCACGCGGAGGAATTGAATCTTGAATTGCCCTCGGAGCCGTTGCTTTTCATGAAGCCGGCGTCGAGCATTGTCGGTCCTGGTGAAGCAGTCTTGTTGCCCCTCCAGAGTTCACGCGTGGATTACGAAGCGGAATTAGCCGTGGTGGTGGGCCGGCAGGCCCGACGCGTAGCGGCCGGAGATGCACCGGAATACATATTGGGATATACGTGTCTCAACGACGTAACGGCACGGGACCTGCAATCAAAGGATGGGCAGTGGACCAGGGCCAAGGGGTTCGACACGTTCTGCCCCATCGGACCGTGGATCGAGACCGAGCTGGACCCCACCGATCTAGGCATCGGGCTTTACCTTAACGGTAAGCTCATGCAGCGATCAAGGACGTCCAATTTGGTTTTCAACCCGTTCGAACTGATCGAGTTCGTTTCGGACATCATGACGCTGTTTCCCGGGGACATCATTGCGACCGGGACCCCATCCGGCATTGGTCCCATGAAATCCGGCGACGTCGTCGAGGTGCGTGTCGAGGGAATCGGGTCTCTCATAAACCCGGTAAAGTCGGAATGAGAGGATGCCTTTGCCCTGTATCGGTTCGTGAGGTAGTGTCTGATGGGTCACACGGTTTTCCTCGGGTTCGGGGCCAATCTCGGCGACCGTCAGGATGCCTTCAGACGGTCGGTAGAGGAACTGGGCCTGTTGCCGGATACGTCGGTACGCCAAGCGTCCGGGCTCTACAGAACCGAACCTGTGGGTCTATCGGATGACGGGCCCGAGTTTCTCAATGCCGTTATTCGCATTGAAACGGGGCTTTCCCCTCGCGATCTAATCGCCGCTACCAGGGCCATCGAACGTAAGTTGGGTAAGTCGTCGGCCCATTCAGGGGACAAATCGCGTCCGGTGGATTTGGATGTTCTCCTGTACGAGGATGTTGTCGTGAATGAAC
The DNA here is from genome assembly GCA_043799015.1 of Pseudomonadota bacterium. GTDB lineage: Bacteria > Desulfobacterota > Desulfomonilia > Desulfomonilales > Desulfomonilaceae > JAZDOF01. The sequence continues at coordinate 2,061 of JAZDOF010000711.1, forward strand.
CGGACCTGGTGATCCCCCACGCGCGAATGGGCGAGAGGGCCTTTGTTTTGGTTCCTCTCACCGAGATCGCCGGTGACGTGGTTCATCCGACGCTTGGTAAAACGGTCAAGGACCTGCTGGCCGAGTTACCGGAAACGAACGGCACGGGCGTGAAACCTATGGGCGAACGGCCGTGACCGGAAGCAGTCACAACCGAGGAGAAGAATTCCCCGGCTTGAGGTCACAGGATAGGGCTTTCCACCGGTCTATCGCGTGGGAGATTGCTTCGTCGCTGCGCTCCTCGCAATGACTTACACCCAACACGGTATTTTTAGGCTATAATAACGTCGCGGGCATATCCGAGCCGTTTCCGGGCCCGCAGGTGAATCAGCCATGGATGTTCCGCAGAATCAGCCGAAAATCCTCATCATCGACAATTCCCGAATACTGAACAATTTACTCAGGGACTTGTTCAAGAAGGAGGGGTTCGAGGTTCGGCAGGCATTCAACGGCCAGGATTGCAATGCCTTGATTACGGAGGAGAAGCCGGATGTCCTGCTCTTCGACACGAGTACGCCTCAAGTCCACGCGGTGGAATTGTTGCGCTTAATCAAAGCCAAGTCGCCGGAAACCGTCACCGTCGTTATGACCACCGGCGGCAATGACAGACTGGCCGCAAGGGCCATGAAATGCGGTGCGAACGAATACCTTACCAAACCATTCGATACCAAGAGGCTTGTGGGTCTGGCCAAGAAATGGCTTGAGGAACGCCAGGCGCGAAGGGAGACGGCCCGTCTAAGGAAACACATACGCGAGGGCGAACGATACCTGGCCCACGTGACCATGACCATCCATGAAGCCCTAATTACAACGGATCCCAGCGGTCGGATAGAATTCGTGAACCTCTCCGCGTGCGCCATGTGGGGCTATTCGGCCGATGAGCTTCAGGGTAAGGATGTGGACTATCTAGTGAGAGGGGATGCCGATACCATTCTCTGTCGGGATATAGTTAAGGACACGTTAAGATACGGCAAAATCGAAGAGGAGTTTCATTTCCGTCGCAAGGACGCCTCAACCTTTCCGGGGTATGTGTCCACTTCGGTCATACAAGGCAGAAACCGTCCGAAGGGTATAGTGCTGGTGGTTTCCGACCAGACGGCCAGATACGAGGTTGAGCGTCGTTTGAAGCAGTCCGAGAAGCTGGCGTCTTTGGGTAAGGTAGTTGAGGGAGTAGCCCACGAGGTTAGGAATTGCCTCACGTCTCTTGGGGGCTTCACGAAACGGGTGCGGAAGATAACCGCCGAGGATGCGAGGTGCAGAAAATACACGGAAATCATACTAACCGACGTTAACCGTCTGGAATCCATGGTGC
>JAZDOF010000715.1:0-2343 GCA_043799015.1 Pseudomonadota bacterium
CCACCATGCTCATGGATGAGGGCATGGATACGGGTGATATTTTGCTTCGCACCGAATTGGAAGTCATGGAAGAGGACACCGCCGGGGACCTCCACGACAAAATGCTGGAACCGGGAGGCCGTTTGGTGGTCGAAACTTTGAGACGGATGATCGCCGGCAAGCTGACTCCTCAACGTCAGGATCACGCCGGAGCCACCTACACGAAGACATTGGCTAAGGATGACGGGTGGATCGACTGGACGCCGGCCGCGATATACCTGGACAGATTCGTTAGGGCGATGAACCCCTGGCCGGTCGCCCAATGCGTCCTTGGGGAACAGACCGTCAAGGTATGGCGTGCCGTCCCCGCGACCGGTAAGGGCCAAGTGGGCATGATCCTGGATGTCACTCGGGATGGCATTGCAGTCGGCACGGGCGACGGCATTCTGATAGTTCAAGATGTACAGGCACCCGGAAAGAAACGTATCGCCGCGGTTGAATTTGCCCGCGGACGGAGGCTGAAAAAAGGCGACTCATTCATGCTCGCCTCGAATCCCGCAAAGCCCAAGTAAGCGGGACCGCACTCAAGTACCCGACAAGCACGGAGAGAATGACAATGAATCAATTCAAGACCGTTATCCTCTTGGCCGCTTTAGGCGGGCTCCTGGTGGGTCTCGGATTCTTCTTCGGGGGTGCCCGAGGGGCGTCCGTAATGCTGGTCGTCGCTCTGGCCATGAATTTCGTCACGTACTGGTTCAGCGACAAGATCGTACTTAGAATGTACAACGCGCAGGAAATCGGGCCTCAAGAATATCCCGACCTGTACAACTTAGTGGGTCAACTGGCCCAGAGGGCAGGCCTGCCGATGCCCAGGGTGTATATTATTCCCGACGACTCGCCCAACGCATTTGCCACGGGACGCAATCCCAATCATTCCGCCGTCGCTGTTACGCAAGGGATACTAAGCCTGCTTTCGTGGGAAGAGCTGGCCGGCGTGATCGGGCATGAACTCGGCCACGTAAAGAACAGAGACATCCTGATCCAGACCGTCGCGGCCACAATAGGAACCGCCATAACTTACGTGGCGCACTTCGGCTTCTTCTTCGGCGGCCGGTCCGACGATGAAGAGGGAGGCGGGTCGTTTATCGGCTCCATCTTAATGATGATACTGGCGCCTATGGCGGCAATGATCATACAAATGGCCATATCCAGGTCGAGGGAATATCTCGCGGATGAAGCGGGCGCGCGCATTTGCGGACAACCCCTATGGCTGGCCGATGCGCTCAACAAGCTTGCGATGGGGACGGAACGGGTCCCGATGAATGCAGCTTCACAGTCCACTGCTCCGCTCTTCATCGTGCATCCGTTTGCCGGAGGCGGGATAGCCAACTTGTTCTCCACGCACCCGCCCATTGAACAAAGGGTTGATCGACTCCGAGACATGGCGGCGGGAAATCGCTAAGGTCTCGGCTGGGCCGGCCGAAAGCATACATGGGGAGGACTTTGTACTGGAAAGGCCTCCCCTGTTTTGCTATGGGGTACTACCGGTCTTTCATGCCCGGTGAAGGCCGAGCCCACACCCGAGAGTTTTCATGAACCCTTTCCGCTCCGTAACGGCAAAAATCATACTTCTTGTAAGCGTGGGAACAACTCTGGTATTGGCCATCGTACTCGGATACGGGTACGTGAATTCACGAGCGTTAATACTTGATCGAGCGAACTACGGAGCCCGCAATTTGGCCGATTCCGTGGCCCTTCAATTGGAGCTGGAAATCAGGTCCGTGGCTGAAATAACGGAGACTTTCGCAACTTATGTCGAAAACGCACCTCCGGACCGCAATTCGCTTCTTCTAACTCTAAAACGAAACCTGGAGAATCAGACCGAGATTTACGGTTCCGCCGTGGCATTTGAGCCGTACGCGTTCGATCCTGAAGTGAGAGCTTTCGCTCCCTATTACTACGGCCCGAAGGACGCTCTGCGCTACGTTCAGTTGGGGACTGAATCCTACAACTACTTCAACAGGCCGTGGTACGCCAATACGGCCCGGTCGGCCGACCCCAAACGGCAATGGACCGAACCGTACTTTGACGACGGCGGCGGCGATATCATAATGACGACGTATACCGTTCCTTTTTTCGAGCTAGGTTGTGACGGCGCAAGGAATAGATTTCGCGGTCTTGTCACCGCGGACGTTTCGGTGGCATGGCTGACCGAGAAGGTGTCGGCCGTAAGAGTCGGGAAAACGGGTTACGCGTTCCTCATATCACAGCAAGGGGCCTTTCTAGCTCATCCCCGCAAAGACCTCATAATGCGTCGCTCCATCTTCGACATTGCCGGGGAAATCGGGGATTCCAAACTCATGG
>JAZDOF010000726.1:0-4147 GCA_043799015.1 Pseudomonadota bacterium
TACTATACGGACGGAAGCGGTCGTATAGTCCGGAAGGCAAAGCTGTCTCCCGAACAGAAGGACCATACTCTCACAAGGTATGTGAACAAGACGTACACCAGCGATTTCTACGGTTTTTTCAAGAAAACCAACGGAAAGGACGGGACGTGACGTGACACCCGTGGCACGTTGTTTACCGGCGGCTTTCCTGGCCGTCTTGGCGTTCTCCTCCTATTGCGGCGCCACCGGATTGAGCACGGGAGAATGCCCGGAGGCCTCAAGCGAGTGGGACCGGGCGTATGGATCTTTGGAGCAGGCCGTGGAAGAGCTCCGAAGGGCAAAACAGCGACCGATCACAGAGGAAATAAATCGGAGAATCAGCGAGGCTTCCGGCAAAGTCCCCATCGCAAAATTGGTGGAATCGGTCCTCCAGGAGCGGCGCCAAGGGATGATGAACGCCGAGGACAAGGTTCGTCGCCTCATGGAACGAGAAAAGGAAGTCTTTACCGGATGGAGGAGGTGCGAAGGACCCACCGGCCCGCGTGCCCGACAGTCCGACCGCATCCGCCGAGCGGCCGAAGCTCGGGAGCGACTTACCGCCCAACTCCCCGACCTCATGTTGGACGAGGCTTTCGTTCAATACAAGAACTACTCGGACCCGGTCCCATCGGATGCCCAACCCTATCAGACAAGTACCGGCTATGGCAGGAACGGAGGCGGGACACCTCAGCCTTCTTGGCCTTACCGATGACCGGGAGGAGCGGCGGCCGTAGATTTTTCCCAGGATGTCCGTGGCTTGGCCGCGGACTAGGCCCGGCCCCTGTGGTCGCCTTCCTGGTCGCTGCAATTTTCTTTCTTGATTCCGGATGCGCCCTCCCGGCCCAATCGACCGGTCCCGGCGGCTACAGCCGTGCGGAATACGTCCTTCCTCCCGACATTCGAGGGAAAACGCTTACCTATGGGGACGTCAAGATCCCGATTGAACGCAAGGACGTTGCTGAACGGGTAGTGGAGCAGATCAACTACTTACTGATGGATAGACGGGCCACCATGATGGGGTGGTTCGACCGAACGGCCGTTTACGGCCCTCTCATCCAGGGCGTGCTCAAGGATGAGAAGATGCCGCCGGATCTAGTCTACTTAGCCGCTCTGCTCAGTGACTTTATGCCCAACGCCGTCACTCGTTCAGGCGGTGTCGGTTGGTGGACGCTGGGAGCCCTGAAGGAGAAGCAGGCCCCTGCCGTGGCTAAGTGGGTGTCCAATAACGATTGGGATGATCGCCGGGATCCGGTTCTCTCGACTAGGATCGTGTCGGGTATTTTTCAGTGGCTGCTCGGACGAAAGGAAACGAGCAATTTCCTTATCGCCGTTTGTGCATACGTGGACGGAACGGAGCCCGTTGAGGCCGCGGTGAAGAAAGCCCCCGGATATTTGTACTGGGATATGGTCATGCCCACGACATCCGAGGCGATGATTCCGCGGTTGGTGGCGCTCAAGATTATCGACCAAAATAGAAAGTTCTACGGCGTCTACAACGACGCACCCCCTCCTCTCGCGTTCGACGTACTGGATAGGCTGAAACCAGCCAAGGACTTGCCGTTGCACGTGGTTGCCGATTGGTGTCGAACCGTCCCCCGCTCAATGTGGGAATTGAATCCAGGCGTTGACCCGGCCGGGGCGGCCCTTCCCAAGCCGGACCCCAAGAACCCGGCCGGTTATTCGTTGAGAGTGCCCAAAGGGTACGGCATCAAAGTGCGTCCCCTCCTGATTAAGGAGGGATACCTCACCGAATAGCGAGCGGAAAATGGGGAGCTCGTCCATCGGAGCCGGAATACGCGTCCGGCGGTATCCGGCCTGTTTTGTAGCGGTTTGCTTAGTCGCTATGCCTCTCGCAACGCTGAACGTCCCGACCCGGTCATTTTCACACTCGGCGACCGGCTACGCCCCTTACGTCGGTTTTGACCCGGCTCGATGTATTTTGTCTCGCAACCGATCCTTACGGTTTTATCAAGGCGTCTTTTTGTGCTAGATTAACATCAGGCACAGGGCAAGCGATAGAGTTTGCAATTCTTAGGAAATTCTAAATGATGGCGATTGAAGACAATCCTTACGGCATAACGCGAGTGGACATGGTGGTCGGCATTCCGTCGTACAACGAAGCGGAGCGGATTGCATTCCCTACAAAGCAGGCAGACCAGGGGCTCACCAAGCACTTCGCCGACAAATCCGCCGTGATCATCAACTGCGACAACTGCTCCCCCGATCAAACCCGCACGGCATTCATGAACACTCATACCAAGACCCCAAAGATCTATCTTTCTACGGATGAAGGTGTGAGGGGCAAGGGGAGCAACCTCCGAAACCTTTTCCGCAAGTCCGTGGAACTTTCCGCGGAGGCGGTCATAGTCGTGGACGCCGACCTCAAGAGCATCGGTCCGCAGTGGATACGAAACTTGGGTGCCCCCTTGTTCGAGGATTTTCACTACGTGTCTCCGCTCTATGTGCGCCACAAGTATGATGGGTTCGTCACCAACAACATTGCTTATCCTTTGATACGGGCCCTTTACGGCAGGCGGGTCAGGCAGCCGATCGGCGGGGATTGCGGTTTTTCAGGCCGGCTCGCAAGGACATTCGTCGAAACGGAAGTTTGGAACGACGCAGTAGGAGAATACGGCATCGATATATGGATGGCCATCCAAGCGGTCCGCTCCAGACTCCCCATGATCCAATCCTTCATGGGGAACGCAAAGGTTCACAAGCCGAAAGACCCTGGAACCGAAATCCAGCCGTTGTTCAACAACGTGCTGACCACGATTTTTGAACTCATGGGGCAATACGAAGATTTTTGGCGTGAGGTAAAATGGAGCAGACCTACAGCCGTTTTCGGCTTTGGTCTGGGTGAGGCGGAGATGCCCCCGCCTTCCGAGGCTAACCCGGTGGAGCTACGAGAAGAATTCACATCAGGGATATCCCGGCACTGGGACATCTACCGCGAAGTGATGTCTTCGGAGACACTGGGAAAATTTGAAGAGGTTGTCGGCCTTCCAGATTACGCTTTCGAATTCCCGACTCCACTTTGGGCTAAAGTCCTGTATGATTTCGCTCGGGCCTACAATCGAAACCCGGGTCCCAAGGAAAGTCTCCTCGAAAGCCTCCTGCCCATTTACTACGGAAAGGTCCTGTCCGTAGTGATCGAGACGGAACCCATGAACAGCCAGCAAGTTGAGGAGTACATCGAGGATCAATGTCTCCAGTTCGAAAAAACCAAGCCCTACCTCCTGCAACGCTGGTTTTCCGGTTGAGTGACCGTAGTTGTGGCGGCTGCTTCGTTGAGCAAAGGAGTTCCATATGGCTAAAATATTGATAGTGGACGATGAAGAAGGCATTCGAATGCTCTATGCGATGGAACTTGAAGATGAAGGTTATCAAGTCATAACGCTTCCCGACGGCAAAGAACTGTTGGACACCGTCGAGAAGGAGCACCCCGACGTCTTGGTGCTGGATATCAAGATGAAGGAATATAATGGGTTGGACCTACTGCAACAGATACGCAAGAAGTATTACGACCTTCCCGTGATCCTCAATTCGGCCTATTCCAGCTTCAAGGTGGACTTGAAGGCTGTTGCGGCGGACTACTACGTCGTCAAGAGTTCAGACTTGACCGAGCTTAAGGAAAAACTCAAGATCGCGCTTGAAGCCCGTTTGCCCGAGGGAGGCGGAGCAGTGGGAGAGTGATGGGTCATAAGGCGAAGGCCACACTCAGGCAAACGGCCCCTTAGCTCTCGTTGGCGCCGATGAGTTGTTTCGCTTCTGTTCTCGGCCGTTGAGAGAGGAAATTTTTGCGTGGCAGTGGTAATTACATGCCTCTGATCCGTATGACCAACCTGAGAAAAGTCTATTCAACGGGGAAGGTCGATGTTGCCGCGTTGTCGGGAATCGACCTCGTCGTGGAAAAAGGCGAGTTCATGGCTGTCATGGGCCCCTCCGGGTCGGGTAAATCCACATTGATGAACATCATGGGATGCCTGGACATACCCACCTCCGGCGATTACTATTTGGCCGGACGGGACGTGGCCAAACTTCGTCGCGATGAGCAGGCGGACATAAGGAACGCCAAGATAGGCTTTGTTTTTCAGGGTTTCAACTTGCTGCCCAGGATCAACGCCGT
>JAZDOF010000850.1:0-3338 GCA_043799015.1 Pseudomonadota bacterium
GGATGAGACGGCGGATAGTACATCTCTTACTCATCACGTGGACGGTTCTCCTGGGTTGCGGGTACAAAACGGCACCGAGGCCCGCCACGGCCACCATCCCGGATAGGCCCGGCGCTGTCGAGGCCAACGCCTATCCCGATCGAATCGTTCTGAAATGGGATGTGCCCCTGTCCAACGCGGACGGCTCGGCTTTGGACGATCTGTCCGGGTTCAAGGTTTTTCGCACCGGCCACAAAGTCGGCGAACCCTGCAACGATTGCGAACATGAGCGAACCTTCTACGCCAACGTGGATTACCAAACGCCCGTGGGGGCTGAGATCACCGCCGGCAAAGTCGTATTTCCGGATGACGATGTAAAGGAAGGCGGGGTTTATATTTATTCGGTTGCCGCGTACAATCTTCGCGGGCGCGAAGGTCCGGCGAGTCCGTCCCTCAAGGTCTCCATCGACGCACCTCCCGGGTCGCCCGTAGGCCTGCGGGTAACCTTTGAAAGTCGGGGAGCGGTCCTTCAGTGGGATCCCCCGGTGCCGGCGTCGGGAATACAATCTTATCGTATTTACCGCGGGGCGGCCCAGGACCAACGGGCCATGAAGCCCTTGGGCCGGACCAAATGGACCGAGACGGACTATGTTGACTCCACCGCCGAGAAGGATCAAACGTACTTCTACGTGGTGCGATCGTTGAAAATGACCGGCGATGTGCCCTTAGAGTCAATGCCGTCCGAGGCGTTGAAAGTCGTGCTTCCAAAAACGGACTGGAAGCCGCCCGACAATGTGAGAGTGGCGCCGGCAGCGGAAGGTATAAGCGTTTTCTGGGACCGAGTAGTCATTACCGCGGCTGATACCGAGTACAATGTCTATCGGTCTCAAGAGGGAATGAGGTTCGAGAAAATAAACGTGGAGCCGGTTAAGACCCCGTGGTTCATTGACAAGAAAGTAAGAAGAGGCCGCAACTACCGATACGCCGTGACGGCGTATCCTGCCGGCGATCCTGATGAAGAATCGGTCAAGTCGGCCTCTGAAACAATAAAATACGCCCCTTGAGTAGGACCCCATGAACTATTTCCATTACACTAACGACGAGCTTCATTGCGAGGAGGTTTCGGTGCGTCGAATATGCGACGAAGTAGGAACCCCCGCATACATCTACAGTCGGAAGACTCTGGAGCGCCATTTCAAGGTGTTTCAAGAACCGTTCAAGGCAATGGAACACATAGTCTGTTTTTCCGTCAAGGCGTGTTCCAACCTTGCCGTTCTGAACGTTTTCTCCAAGCTCGGCGGGGGAGCGGACATCGTTTCCGGTGGAGAGCTGTACCGGGCCCTAAGAGCCGGTATCGATCCGAACAGAATCGTGTACTCCGGTGTCGGGAAAAAGGCTTCCGAAATGGACGAAGCGCTCGGTGCCGGCATCCTTATGTTCAACGTCGAATCGGAAGAGGAATTGGAGCTCCTCGACGCGAGGGCCCGGGCTTTGAACACGCGTGCCGGAGTAGCTTTGCGCGTGAATCCTGACGTGGACCCCAAGACTCACCCTTACATATCTACCGGCCTCAAGAAGAACAAGTTCGGCGTCGATGTTAAAAGGGCCATCGACATATACCGCAAGGCGCGGACACTCCAAGGTCTTGACCCGATGGGGATTGATTGCCACATCGGGAGCCAGTTGACGGAGCTCTCGCCCATAGTCGAGGCCATCGGCAAACTCGGTGCTCTGATGAAAACCTTGCGCTCCGAGGGCATGGATATCCGTTATTTGGACGTCGGCGGCGGTCTCGGCATATCGTACGAACGGGAAGAGCCTCCGTCCCCCGCGGATTACGGCGCGGCAATCCTGGAGAAGGTCAAGAGCTTGGATGTGACGCTCATCCTGGAACCCGGAAGGGTGTTGGTGGGCAACGCGGGCATCCTTGCCGCCAGGGTTCTCTTTCAGAAAGCCGGTCCAGAGAGGCATTTCATAATCGTGGACGCGGCGATGAACGATCTTATGCGTCCCAGCTTATACAAAGCCCATCACGGAGTTCGACGAGTAAGCGGGCCGCTGGACGAAGCGCCTGCGCGCAGGATAACCGCGGATATCGTCGGTCCCATATGCGAATCCGGGGACTTTCTTGCCCAGGCTCGCGAGATGGACGCCGTGGAATCGGGCGACCTCCTGGCGTTAATGAGTGCGGGGGCTTACGGTTTTTCCATGTCGTCAAACTACAACTCGCGGCCGCGGGCGCCGGAGGTCCTGGTTGACGGGAGTCGCTATTTCGTCATAAGAAGTCGTGAGAACTATGAGGACCTCGTCCGCGGGGAGTCCATACCCGTGGGCCTACTATAATTAAAGGAGCCGAAGATGTTTGCAGGGACCTTTACCGCGCTCGTGACTCCCTTCAAAGACGGTCATGTCGATGAAGCGGCTTTGCGTGGCCTGATCCGGTACAACATCGAAGGAGGAGTGACCGGGTTGCTGCCGTGCGGTACCACGGGCGAATCTCCTACCTTGAGCCATGAGGAACACAATCGTGTAATCGAGATCACCGTCAAGGAAGCGGCGGGGCAGGTCAAGGTCATCGCGGGAACCGGTTCCAACAGTACGGCTGAAGCCATAGCCCTAACGAAGCATGCGAAGGAGGTAGGCGCGGATGGTGCCCTCCTGGTAAGCCCGTACTACAACAAACCCACCCAGGAAGGTCTGTACCGGCACTTCAAAGCGGTAGCCGACGCCGTGGGCATACCGATAATCCTTTACAACATTCAGGGGCGTACGGCTGTAAACATTGAAAATCAAACGGTTAAGAAGCTCTCGGAACTGCCGAACATCGTCGGCGTCAAAGAGGCGTCGGGCAACATCCTTCAAATGAGCGAAGTGCTTCGCCTTTGCGGACCTGATTTCGACGTATTGTCCGGCGACGATCAGATGACCTTCCCGCTTATGGCCCTGGGCGGCAAGGGAGTGATCTCGGTGGTGAGCAACGTGGCGCCGGCCAAAATGTCATCCCTTGTGGACGTCATGCTCAAGGGGGACGTGGACGGTGCGAGAACCGCTCACTTCGAGATATTCGAGCTTTGCCAAGCCATGTTCCTGGAAACCAATCCCATACCGGCGAAAGCCGCTCTGGGGCTCATGGGCAGGATTACGCCGGAATATCGTCTGCCTCTCTGCCCTCTGTCCGAATCGAACCTCGCCAAGCTAAGAGGCGTGCTGGAAAAATACGGCTTACTCTAGGAGGTGTCGTGCCATGAAGATAGCGGTAAGCGGGGCTGCCGGGAGAATGGGCAAGAGGATCCTGGCCCTCGGCCGGCAACACCCTGAAGTGGAAATCACGGGTGCGCTGGAGATGCCCGGACATCCGG
>JAZDOF010000871.1:0-7402 GCA_043799015.1 Pseudomonadota bacterium
GATCTATGAGTTCAGCGGTCGTTTCCCGAGTATTCGTCTTAATCTGATAAATTGCGCGCACGAGAGCCTCCCGAAGGAACTTCGGAACGGCGCTATCGACTTGGCTTTTCTGCTGGCGGAATCATTTGATGCAACAGATATGGAGGTGCAGGCGCTGGGCGTGGAGTCTCTGGTGCTGGTGGCCTCCCCAAGTACCCCCTTGGCCGACTGGGAGCTTGTACTTACGCGCGACCTGGCGGGAGAGACCTTGGTCCTTTCCAAGGTCGATTGCAGCTACCGGCGACTGTTCGAAAGGATACTGGAACAGGAAGGTGTTCCCCTGGAGGCTACCCGCAGCTTTCACAGCGTGGAGTTCCTCAAGCGATGCGTGACGGCAGGCGCAGGCATCACCATTCTGCCCGAGGTGGCGGTCGCGGAAGAGATAGAGAGGGGCACTCTCGCTCGCCTGAACTGGGAAGAGGACAATCTTGAGATTTCAGTCCTCATGATCTGGTCCAAGGGGAGGTGGGTCTCGCCGACGTTGAGCGCCTTCATGGAAATTGCGCGAAGGCGACTCACGAACAGTTAGACGGAGCATTCCTGCCGCGCCCGTCTCACGGTGCATGCAAATTGGGTCAGCCCCCATCGAGTTGGACATGATGGGGGAAACCAATCGTCTGTGCCCAGCCCTTCTTGCCCGTCAGGCAAGATCCATGTGTGAATTGGACTCAGTCTAAAGTGGGTCACTTTGAAAAGCACTCATTTGGGTGGGTCGGTTTTCATGGTTAGTTGCGGCGGGTTCCGCAATGGGTGTCGGCATGGCAAGATCCGCTCGCCGTTTCGGACAATACTCTCCGCACGCTCCCTAACCCACCCATATACTGGGGACGATCCTATGGGCCGGCTCCCATATATGCCCTGGATTCTCCAACGGTCGCTCCACATATTTCCGACAGATGTGCTCTCATGTCAATAGGTTACATTTACACAATCTCCAACCGGAGGCCGGCACGATACCTGCATGACCACCGGCAATGCCGGAGAGACAACCGGCGGAACAGACGATAGACGGCCCGGGCACGACCATGCCGGCCTGCAACATAACCTTGGAGGACTACCATGAAGACTGCAACGGCAATCGTCGTCATCATTCTGGCGGCGCTTTCGATGGCTAACGACCCGGTGCTCGGCTCCGATCTCTATTCTGATCTGGTGCGTGCCGAGAGGATTTCCCGATTCGGACGAAACGATAGCGGCGGGTCGCCTTGGAGGATCGGATTGAGCGTATACGCCGTAACCGATGACTCGGTGGTCCCTCCGTCCATAAACCGAAACCTCTCTGAAATGCTGTACGAACTCGGCTACGTGTCCGGAAGGACGACCTTAGATGGCATGAATAACGGAATCCCTCCTGCGGCACTCGGAAGAAGCTTCGCCGGCATGCTCGAATACCTGGGATACGTCCCGGATGGGGTAGGGCACGATAATACGATTACCCCCGGAAGAACGAGGTACGCGTCGGCAGCACCGACGACCTCGGTTCGGGACATCCGAAGGGCCGCATCGGATTCTAGGGGAAACAGTGTAAAGAATCGCGGCAAGGCCCCAGTGCCGGTGAAACCCGCTGTGGCGGTAATGTTGAGGCACCTGGGATACCGCTTATAGGATGGTGACCAAATCAAGCGGTTTTTCCAACGGAAAGCGGGTCGATTCAACCCCACATACACCTGCCCCCCTTGGAAGAAGACGAGGAGTTCAGTACTCTCAAAACTCCGATCCAAGAGGGGCGAAACTTTCTTAGGCGTTCACCGCCGGGACCGGAAATCAACCACGAAGTGACACAAAGGCACGGAGATATCGATCCCCAATAGTGGTAACAGGAGCTCGGGGTGGGAATACTAGGCCGTTCACGGCATTGATTTCGGCCTTCGCTTGACCTCGGACCTATTAGAGAATCATCATTTAGGCTTCTTTGTGACTTCATGCTCGGCTCTTCGCCGTTCAACCAAGACTTGGGCTGAACGCTCACAAAGTCTCAGTGCCCGGCTGGAAGTCGCTGGAGACCCGTACCGGGGTCCATATTATCCACTTCCCCTTGAATCCGGAGTATGGTCTGATTGATGCGATGGAACGCGTCCAACGCTCGGGGATCAAATCTGATACCGCGTCCTGCCGTCATAATTTCCATAGCTTTTTCGGGCGAGTACGCGCTTCGATACACCCGGCTGTGCGTCAATGCATCGTAAGAATCACAAATAGCTACAATCCGAGCGGTCTTAGGTATCCGCTCCTCCGCCAAACCTCCCGGATAGCCGGACCCGTCCCAGTTCTCGTGATGGTGCAGAGCGATCTCCCGCGCCATATCGAGCACCGGGGAGTCAATTCCGGAGAGAATCCCAGCGCCGATTCGCGAATGATCTTTCATCACTTCAAATTCTTCGGTGGACAACGGTCCGGGCTTGAGCAACACAGCGTCCGGGATCGCCACCTTGCCCACATCATGCATTGCCGCGGCTATCCGGATGTCTTCAACCGCTTTGAGCGTCCAACCGCTTCCCACTATCCCGGCCAAGGCCTCCGAATACAGGCCCACTCGGTTAAGATGGGCCCTGGTTTCTCCGTGACGCCGGCCCGCCGCCGAGATTAGGTTCAGGATCAGGGTCTCGTCACGCTTTAGAAGCTCCGATTTCAACTGCCCAATCTTCTCCTGAAGCTTTTGATCATATTCCTCCGCAATCAGCGATGCGGCTTTTCGTTCAAGGGCGTTGAACACGTTGATGATCACTTCATTCCGCTGAAAGGGCTTGATGACGTAACCGTAGGCTCCCAGTTCCAGGGCCAGAACCGCCGTCTTTCTATCGTCCACTCCGGTGACCATGATTACAGCGACGCGGGGATACCGTTTCCCAACCATCGTTAGAAGGTCGATTCCCGACATTCGGGGCATCATAATGTCACTGATCATCAAGTTGAATTCGTCGGTCCCAAGCATTTCCAACGCCGCTTCCCCGTCCGGGGCCGATAGGCAATCGTACCCTTCGGCCGTAAGCCAACGTGAAAGGATTTCGCATATGTTGGGTTCGTCATCCACAACGAGGATTCTCTTCTTGATTGATCCGTTCATCGAAACCCTCTCGGTCTTGAAGGTGTTGGAGTCGGCGGTCCTTGGGGCATCACGACGATGCGTCGGCATCCATCGGCTTCGCCGATCCGAATCGAGCAATGGAAAGGCCCGGCGAAAGAAAACACAAGGCCCGGTTCATCGGAGGAGCCGGCCCTTTCTTGCCTGAAAATATCCATGTCATGTAGGTCGTTGCGACGAAGCAATCTCCGACTATGACACCGGAAGGCCGTCGTTACTGCGCAAGCGGGAATCCGGTGCTTTCTTCCTTATTGCCTCTGCGTCCCCGCTTCCGCGGGGACGACTCCAGGGAGCGGTGGCTTGGTCCAAACCGAGGGGCCTTTTCATGGTCGGTTGTGGTTCTCCAGGTCATGGTCGTTCGCCGGGAGCTCCCGGCTAGGTCGACGAAGAAAGATTCTCGCGGACCTTTTGAAGGAGATCGCGCACTGCGAACGGCTTGCCCACAAACCCATCGGCCCCACACCGGAATAACCCTTCGCCTCGCGCCGCGTCCGAGTGGCCGCTGGCAACCAGGACACGTATCAGCGGATCGCGCTTTCGCAGTTCGGTGAGGCATTGTGTGCCGTCCATTCTGGGCATGGTCAGATCCAGGATAACAAGGGATATTTTTCCGTTTTCTTTCTCGAATAATTCCAGGGCCTCAATTCCGTCGCCGGCGCAAATAACCCGGTAACCTGCCCGAGTCAGTATTCTGGAGCCCAGTTCTCTTATGAGCTCCTCATCATCCACGAGCAGGATTGTGTCATGTGTTACGCCGGTAACCCTCTCGGCGGTTGAAACAGGCTTCTTCTCGCCGACTTCCACCGTGGGCAAGCGAATTGTGAAAACCGCGCCCAGCCCAAGACCGCCGGCGCACGAAACATGTCCGCCGTGTTCCTCGACTATTCCGTGAACTACGGCCAGCCCGAGCCCGGAACTGTTGGCCAGACCTTTTGTGGTAAAGAACGGCTCGAAGGCCCGGGTCACCGTTTCCTCATCCATTCCGTGTCCCGTATCCGCGACGGAGACCTCGACCGACGGGGCCCTCCTATCGTCCGCCCTATCGGATTGAGATCCTTCGATGTTTCTTGTCCGAACCGTCAGGATCCCTCCGTCGGGCATGGCTTCGGCCGCGTTCATGGCAAGGTTCATGATGACCTGATTCATCCTGGCCGAATCAGCTCTCACCATGCGAAGATCCGGCGCCAGGTCGAGCATCACGGCTATCGTCGGGGGAAGGGTTCGCGAAAGGATGTTTTCGATGGAGAGAATCTCGTGATTCAAATCCAACGGTCTGAGATCGTGGTCGGAGGACCGCCCGAACACCTGAAGCTTGGCGACCAATTCCGCTCCACGGCGACACGCGTCCACAATCTTCTTCAGGTCTTGGTGATCAGGGTCGCCTTGGGCCCTTTCGGACATGAGGAGTTCGGCATACCCGGAGATAATAGTCAGCAAGTTGTTGAATTCATGGGCTATACCTCCGGCCATGGTGCCCATGGCTTCCATCTTTTGCGCATGCAGGGCTTGACTCCTAAGTCGGTTGGCTTCGGTACGGTCCACGACAAAGACGAGTACCGCCGAGGCCCCCTCGTGGTCTATCAGGTCCGCCCAGAAATGAAGTGCGGTCTGCTCGTCATTTCCCTTCAGACCGCGTAGCTCCAGGGACGCGGGTGCATCCTTGCCGTCAATCGTATCTCTAAACCAATCGCGCATTCTCGGACGATCGTCGGGGACCACCACTTCTTCCCAAGCGCGCCCCACCAAGTCTCCGGCAATATTGCCGCCGGTGATCGCGTTCAGGGCGTCATTGGCGAAAACCGTGATACCGTTGCGTACAATTCCGATACCAATAGGGGCATGCTCAACAATCGCCCGCGCTCTGGCTTCCGACGCGGCCAATGCTTTGTGGACTCTCCGGTTTTCGGTATCGTCCAGGATCACTCCGAGGATGCCTCCAACGTCCCCTGAAGAATCGCGAAAGGCGGATTTGAAAAACACCGCATCAACAATCGTCCCATCGGGATGCTCCATTTGGGCTTCATAGATCCGGGTTCCCGCACCTGACTGCAAATCGTCGTCCGTTGCCGTGAAGATATCGGCCAATTCGCTTGGAACCAGCTCATGCAGGGTCTTCCCGATCATCTCTTCCATCGGCTGCTTGAGAATCCGAGAAAAGGCTTCGTTGCAGCCCAGGAGCCTTCCAGAAACATCCTTATAGAACACAGGCACCGGCATGGCTTCCAGCAACGTTTCCAGAAAAAGAGCGTGGCCCCTCAAGGCCCGCTCGGCTGTGTCCCTCTTCTCAATCTCGTGGACCAGGGATTCATACGCTGTTGCGAGTTGTTGCGTCCTCTGTTCAACGCGCTGTTCCAGTTCCTGGCCGGCAAGGTTGAGCGCCTTCTCGGACCTTATTCGGTCGCTGATATCACTATTGGAGGCCCGCCTCCCAAGGTATTCTCCTCCTTCGCCGTGAACGGGCCGTGAGCAGTGGCTTATCCAGCGCAGCTCCCCGTCCTTGCGAATAATTCGACAGTCGAACGACGAAGGCGAAGGATCTATTGAATTTTTGACATCATTCTCGTGGGCCTCAAAACCGGCTTTGTCATCCAGGTGTACAATTCGTTGGAGCAGATCCGGGTCTTGCGTGAATTCTTCCGGAGAGTAACCCGTCAAACGCTCGCTGGAAGGGGATACGTAGAGCATCTTTCCCTCGGGACTTACCCAGTATTCCCAGTGATAAGCAAAATCCGCGACGGTTCGGTATCGCAACTCCCCGTCGCGAAGCATTTCCAAAGCCCGCTTCTTCTCCGTCTCGCGTTTTTCCAGTCGCTGCACGGCCAAGGCGATGCCCGCAAAACCGATCAACCAAATGCAGCAGTGGGTAAGCGCTTGACGCAGCATAAAACCGTGCTCGGTAAGGAGGAGTTGTTCCATCGGCACCGAAACCGACACACCCCCTCGAATATCATCTGTTTGGTATCCCTGGACCGCGTGGCATTTGAGGCATGCCCGGTCCGTTACCAATGGGGCCATCAACCTCAAGTAAGCTTTCCCCCCGATATCTTTGAATTCAAATATCTCTTTCGCTCCTTTTTCAAGTTGCTGAAGAACGTCGCGTTCCCAATCGTCCGGTGCGGTCAAAGTGTTTGTGGGCTTAAGGCTGGTGATGTGTCCCCTAACTCCGTAATAGGGGGGGAAATCCGTCTGGATCTGCCTCAGCACGTAAGCGGGGTTCATCAACGTGAGCTTCTTGCCGGAAGGGGTGGTAATGTCTCTTTCGGGAACATGGGCCAGGTGTTCATTGGGAGGGGTCTTTTCGCTCACCGGCACATAGACTCCCCCATGTGACGATGCCCAGAAGCGAAGGGCTTGGTCCTTGTTAAAATATGCCCTTGCCAGAGTTAGGGCGATTTCTCCGGTTCCTTCCTTTATTTCGCCGATGCTCCACCACAACGCCCCTAACAGACCCAGGGTCCAGACAATGCACAATGCGGCGAGCCGGTGCCGCCAAGTGCGATGCAATTCGTCGCCGTCGTGATCCTTCTGCATTGTGGAACCCAGGGGTGGTGAGAATACGGAGACGCCGCCGGCCGCGAACCGGATAAACCCCGCAGTGTTCTTGGGTTGACGGTTTCTTGCAGCCGAAGATTGAATTATATCACAATATTGAGGAAATATCCAGCAATGGGCCGAGCAGGGTCCTTAGTCGAATAAGGCCCGCCAATCAGTGCGTTTCATGAGGGCCTGGGCATTTCCTTCACGGCCGACACGATCGCAAGGAACTAATGTAACTCATCGCCGTGCCTTCTTGATGCGGCGAATCAGGGCGGCATCATTCCTCGGTCTCCGGCAGTGACCTTCGCACATCCCTGAGTCTGGGGCTTTCATGCCTTCGTCGGGCGTGCATTTCCATCCCTATTCGCATTTGCAATCGGGTGCGATCAAGGTATCCGACGGCACGCCTTGATCGTCAAGCATAATGCGAAGCCGTATGGATTTCCCGTCCGCGTCCAGGCAGGAATAGCACCGGAATAGGTTACCGCCCTTATCGCACTTTTGCGACGGCCCCACAAACAACTTCATCACGGCATTTTGTTTTTCCGGCCCGGTCAGGCTTTCCAGCCTGCCGAGATCGCACTAAGAAAATTCGCAGGCTAGAAAGCCTGCGCCACGTTGAGATTGGAATTTCCCGCCCTTACGTGAAGGGTTACGGCGGCCGGTCGTTTTTCCCTTGACGGCGCGTTGAACTCTCGGTTATTTTGCATACGAAAGGATTGTGGATGCCTTATGAAAACTGCA
>JAZDOF010000879.1:0-2119 GCA_043799015.1 Pseudomonadota bacterium
ATTGACCTTTGCAGCAAAAGATCGGCAGTGAACTCCCACCTCGTCATCCAACGTTTCGAGAGTCTTGTCAACACCTCGGGTCGCGAGGAACGTCGCTATTGCCTCCTGAAGCCCTTGATCGAATATGAGACGCAGTTCCGCTTCACTCTCTCCGGGAAGCATCACTGTACGAGTAGTGGTCCGACCGCGTAACCCTTGGGGTTGCAGGAACACGTTTATCTCATGAAGCATCCGTAGGAAGGGGCGGCGGAGCGTAACAATCGTGCCAAGGATCGTGGTTGAGGAGAACCGTGCGATGGAATCGACAAAGCCCTTATCCCCTAAGGATACGGGTGGAGACAACCCGAATCTATTGGCAAGGACCTGCCGTTCTTCCAGATCGAGTAGTTGGAGGATGTCGGCAGGCTCGGTCGGTTTCAGATTCATTCTAGGATCTCTCCTGAGTGGGCCGCTGATCATAGGGGCCGAACGGCAAGAATCAGCGGACAGCAACCACGCGGCCAAGAGGCTTCCAAACAGCGCCACAAGGCATTCACCGCGTGGTTGCTGTTCCGCTGCATTCTTTGGTTGGGCGTCCCCCTTTGATACAGAGACAGCATTCCCAGAATCCGGTCAAAAACTTAAACGCACAATTTCGCGTATGCCCCCATCCGCCTGCCTAAATGTCCATATGTCACGGACGTCCCTATTCCCCCCTAAAGCGGGCCTCCCCAATAAAGTGTGGCGACCAGCCTTTGCCCTGGACCTACCAGAGGGGGAATCCCCCTCTGGACTCCTCATTAAGTATCAAATGATCAGAAAATCAAATAACCCACATCACTTTCGGAACCGCACCGCCAACACTCTGTTG
Source organism: Pseudomonadota bacterium (assembly GCA_043799015.1). GTDB lineage: Bacteria > Desulfobacterota > Desulfomonilia > Desulfomonilales > Desulfomonilaceae > JAZDOF01. The sequence continues at coordinate 851 of JAZDOF010000879.1, forward strand.
CCGTCCGGGACGTAGCGGGACACCGCGTACTCGTTGCCGGTGCGGAAGGTGAAGCCGAAGTACCACGTCGCCAAGTCCTTTAGCTCTGAAGTCCACACATATTTATCCGTCACACGAAATGCGGGATGGACTTTGTATTGATCTGACGGTTTGTACAGGCTCTTCAACTCTCCTCGATTGGGCAACCGCCAATCGCCAAAACCACCAATATTGAGACCCCTCACATATGCATCGGCTTGGTCCCAGTTGATGACTCGATCAGGAGCAGGCACCCACATAAGTTCAGTGCGTGAATCGGTAATCAAGCCATCCTTTGAAAACAGGAACACAACTTTGATTGGCCCTGAAAGAGAGACTGTCTGCTCTTCCAGTCCCGTCTTGACCGTGCTCTTAACTTCAGTTGTCCAGTCTTCCGAAACAGGAGTCAACGTATACTCCGATGTCGGAAAAAGCTTCTCGAACCGGAACTTCCCATCCCCGCCTGTAATGCTTTCGAACTGTTCATAGCCCTTCATCGGTTGATTCTGTTTGGCGACTATCTTGAGGTTGGAGAACGGCTGCCCCTTCCCATCCAAAAGCTGTCCCTCAACAATTGAGAGGGCCGGTCTTACCGAGAGGGGGGCTGGAAGAATCAGAGTCTGGTTCTCCGGGCCACTTTGTATCTTCATTTTCCGCTCGGTTGTCCAACCCCCCTTGTAGAAATGCGCTCGCAAGTTTGTAGGATCATACTGTACCGTCATCATGGGCGCCGATCCCCATGTTTCCGACCAAGGAAACAACACGTATTCCGAAGTTGGAAACAGACCGCCGAAACTGAAGCCACCATCTGAAGATGTCGTTGTCTCGAACCGCTCGTACCCCTTGATGGGCTGAACCTGCGACGCAACGATCTTCACATTGGCAACAGGCTTGCCGTTGCCATCGACTATCTTCCCTTCGAGTCCAGATTTCTTGCCACAGCCAACAAACGCCGTCACAACCAGAATGGCCAGCACGAGTCTTGCCAAAACCTTCATTCTTTCCCCTCCTTTGGAATTTGTCACATACACGTCAAAGCACGCCAACGCCGAGCTAAGCGGCCCGAACCACGCCGCCAAGGAGCTTGAAAAGGACACCACCAAATGCGCCCGGCGTGGTTCGGGTCCGCTTGAGCGTTTGGTGTACGCCCGGCATGGGCGTGAACTCATGGGGTGAAAGTCCCCTGTACGTGAATCCTGCAAGTGTCATTTTGGACATTTGCACAAGTACTAGCCGAAGGCAAGGGCGGAA
>JAZDOF010000918.1:0-2832 GCA_043799015.1 Pseudomonadota bacterium
CGCGAGATTCTCGTCAATAACGGCTTGACGCCTGATAAGCCCGGATTCGCTGATGCCATGAGGAAAGTGGATGCCCTGCTCAAAGGATTTGCGGTCAAGGCTCCGGCTGGGGGCAAGCTTCCTACCACCGATTTGGAACGAATCATAAATGAGGGGAAACAATTCAAGGCTGGTACGGACAAGCCCGGACCACCCGAGGTCCGTTCCTACGGGGGATTGAAATGGCCGAGCACGCTAACTCTGGCTCCCGGCGGGGAAGGGCCGGCCGCACGGGACATCCTCGCGGGCAACGGTCTGACCCCGGACCATCCAAATTTTAGTACGGTATTAACGGCCGTAGAGGCTGTTCTGAGGGATTTCTCGGCTAAGGCCCCGAAAGGCGGGAAGCTCTCCACCGCGGAACTTGAGCGAATCATCAAGGATGCCAAGCAGGCTCGACCGGCACCGGCGCCTCCACCGACTCCGCCACCTGCCAAGCCCGCGCCGGAACGTGCCGTGAGCAGGGGGGGGGTGAAATTACCAGGCACCCTGACGCTCGTGCGAGGCAGCGAAAGACAAGCAGCGGCTGAGATTCTGTCGTTCAACGGACTTACGCCCCAACACCCCGGATACCTCGATGCCGCTCGTAAGATCGAGCGGGTGTTGGTTGATTTCGCCGCATCAAACCCATCGGGAGGACGGCTTCCCATCGACCCGCTAAACGACATAATCAAGGAGAGCCGACACGTTAAGGTTGAGGAAGCCGCACTTTCCAAGGACTCTCCTCCGTCCCCGAAGGCGAGGTCCGAGGCGGGGACATCCTCCAAAGGAGCCTTGCCGGCCTTGCGAGCGGCTGAGCCGATCGGTGCCCCACCAATGGACCGACAGGGGCCGACCCCCCTTCCTAGAGCCGAACGTGTCGGTCCCGGATCGACGGCATCCGGACAGGAATCCCCTCCTGCCGGCGGACCTGTCTCCACCCCGCCGTCGCCGGTTGACAAGCCCGCACAGCCATCGAAGGCGGCGGAGTCTCATGGATTGCCTCAAAAAGCCGCGACCAGAGACGATGGAGTAAGGACGCAGCCGCCCCCAGCCGCACCTCCACCGATGGTATCCGATGCAAAGGAATCAGGGCGTGCCTTGGCCGCGGTGCCTCCCGAATCCACAAGACCTGAAAAGAAATCGGATCGGTCGCAAAAGGCGGCTGATACCCCGCCCGCTCCGAGGCCCACCGCCCAGGACGAACGTCCGCCCGTTCAATCTCGGCCCACGGACGCGCAGGCGCCTATGACGGTTGAGAATATTTACCCTTCAGGGCCCTCTATCCAAGCGGAATCGGATCGTGGTTCCACGGGGACTTCACTGGCGTCCATCGCCGATCCCACAGCCACGGAATTGGAATTTTCAGGCTATATGCGAAACCTTCGGGACAAGGCGTTGAAGATCGCCTCAAAGCAGGGCGGAAGAAGTCTCATTCGCATATGCCGAGACCCCGGGTCCGAGGAATGGACGTTGACTTTTTGTAGACAGGCAGGAAACAAATGCGCCGTTGTCAACTGTGTCTGGAACTGGATAGAAGACGAATGGGTCGGTTTCTCAACGCGTGAACACATCCCTGCCGGGGATTGGGAGACCTATGCGAGGTCCGGAGCTAAAGGATCGAATGAATGCAAGATCCTGAAGTAGGTGAAAAAGGTTCATCCCCCATGCACCCGAACCCGGCGTCGCGACCGTTGTTATAAGGATTCCACGCCAATCATGAAAGGTACCGTTGTAAGTGCGATCATTCTCTCCGCAGGATATTCCTCTCGAATGGGTGCTTTCAAGCCGCTGCTCCAAATCGGAAACACGACCCTGTTGGAACGGTCGGTTCGGCTGTTTCAGAGCGCCGGAGTTACCGACATCAGAGTAGTGCTGGGGTACCGGCACGCGGACCTTGAGGCGATCCTCGACCGACTCGGTGTTCCCGGAGTGGTCAACGACCGCTACGATGACGGAATGTTTTCCTCCGTAGTGGCCGGGCTCCGGTCGATTAATCCGGGGACCACGGCCTTTTTTGTCCACCCGGTGGATATTCCTTCGGTCGAGCGTGATACCGTGATCAGCCTCTTGGAAGCGTACGAGAGAGGGGAGGGGGATATCATCTACCCTACCTTTCATGGCCGACGAGGACATCCACCCTTGGTCTCGACCAAGTACAAGACGGAAATCGTCAATCGGCTGGGACCGGGAGGCCTTAGGGGCGTGCTACGGCAGTATGAGAGCCGCTCGTCGAATGTACCGGTACCGGATAAGCATGTGCTGATCGACTTGGACACCCCTGAAGATTATCGATTGATCCTCACCGAATACCACAAGTAGAGGGGGCCGAAATTGCCCTTACGTCGGTGCTCCATTTGGGAAGGCGCCGTCACATCCCCAAGTCCGCCTTCGCTTCACTGAATTGTTCTATGGCAAAATCCAGGTCTTCGCGAGTATGGAGTGCGCTGAGTTGTACCCGAATACGAGCTTGGCCCATCGGGACCACCGGATAGGAAAAGCCGACGACGCAGACGCCCTTGTCGAGAAGGACCGAGGCCATGCGCTGCGCTAGGGACGCATCCTCGAGCATGATGGGAACTATGGGATGACTCCCGGCCTTGATGGTAAAACCGAGATGGGCCATGCCGGCGCGGAAGTGCCGGGTATTGCCTTCGAGGCGGTCCCGAAGCGCCGTGGATTGGATGATGAGATCAAGAGCCTTGAGCGCACCGGCCACCGCCTGTGGGGCCAAGGTATTCGAGAACAGATAGGGTCGAGATCGCTGGCGGAGAATGGTGATAATTTCCCTCTTGCCTGAAACGAAGCCGCCGC
>JAZDOF010000924.1:0-3992 GCA_043799015.1 Pseudomonadota bacterium
CCTGCTGGAAAGATTCTGGGAAATGCTCGGACTGGAGTCAAAAAGGACCGGAAGGCCTCTGCGCGAAGTCGTCGGCGAATTCCGGGAACAATGCAACAGATATATTTTGGAGCGTAATGATTAGGCGCGGATTTCACCATCAACGCCCTCATCGACCCTGTCCCCGGTCCATGAGCGACAGGCCGCGTGCCACCGTCTTGGCCCTTTCCATGTCTTCCGCGGTAAAGATCGCGCCGGCAAGTCCCGCCTTCCAAAGGCTTCTTTCATGCAGCACTGCGCCGCGAAGGTCAGCACGGGTCAGGTTGGCACCATCGATGCGTACGCCGATCAGAATGGCTCCCTGAAGGCAAGCCTCCGTTAGGTTCGCGCCTCGCAGGTCCACGCAGGTGAGGTCCGCCCCATTTAGAGTTGCCGAGATGACCGCGGCCGAGTGCAGGTCCGAAGCTGAAAGATCGGCGTTGCTCAAGTCCGCGCCGGTGAGGTCGGCACGGGAAAGACCGGCCCCGCATAGGTTCGCCGCGACGAGTCGCGCTTGAGTGAGATCCGCGCCGTTGAGATCGGCCTTCATAAGAAGGGCATCACATAAATCCGCGCGCGTCAGAGTTGCCCCGGAAAGGTCGGCACCCGTAAGGTCGCTCATCCTGAGGTCCGCGTCGGTAAGCTGAGCCTTGCTAAGATTGATCCCTTTCAGAACCGCATTCCACAGTCGAGCGAATCGCAGGCTGTTCCCCTCCAAAATCGCGTCGGCGAAATCAACGCCGAACAGGTCCGTATTAGTGAGGTCGGATTCTTTGAGAACCACACCGACCAACTTCCCAAGGCGCAGCTTTGCGCCGGTGAAATCGACTCGCTCGACGTCGGCCCCGGTGAGATCGGCCTGCCAGAGCTTTGCCCCGCGCAGACATGTCCCATGCATCTTGGCCCCGACAAGAAGAGCGCCACGAAGGTTTGCGCGGGTCATGTCGGCCGAACTGAGGTCGGCGTGGTTTAGTTTGGCCCACCGAAGGGTGGCCCCTTGAAGGTCGGCCTGCTCGAGATTTGCTTCCCGCAGGTCGGCCGATGCGAGGTTTGCATTGGCGAGAAGAGCACCCCGGAGGTCGGCCTTTCTGAAATCGGCTTGTCTTAGATTCGCGTTTCTGAGATCCGAACCTGCAAGCTGTTTTCCGCTCAGGTCGGCTCTCTCTCCCGTGCGTGGATCGTTCAACCAGGTCTCGTGGTATTTCAGGACTTCCAGGACCGCCGTCGAGTTCATGTCCGGCACCCCCTCTAATGCTGCACTACATGTTAGTACGTTGAGGTAGAAAAGTCACCCGGATTCTGCGCCGTGGCTGGAATCGCGGGCGAGGGAACGGCGGGCGCGTCTTTCAATCCCTATCAGGGGGTAGGCTTCGGGAAAAAGCCGAACGGCCTCTGATGTAGGCTCGGCCTGGGCATATCGTCGTCGGTCGGTTGGGACGGCAGGTGACGTAGGAGCGGACCGCCGGAAGTACCGGGACGGCCGTTTTCACCTTCGAGATCAGGTGAGGGGCCGAAGACCCGCCCTACGAATAAAACTGCCGAAGGCTTTTTCTCGGGGCCGCCTAACCTTCGAGTATGGCCCTGAGTTCCTTCAATTCCTTCTTTATTTCCACAAGTATCTCTCGGTAGTCACCCGTTTCGATCGAAATCGGGGTCGGTTCCTCGACGATTTCCTGTGTCGTTTCAAGATCCGGCGCTTCCACGGCTTTTACCGGTTTCTGGCGTCGCTTACGGGCCGACTCCTCCTTCTTCATTTCCTGGAGTCGTTTTTTCGCGCCGGCGATGGTGAACTTCTCGTCGTACAGGAGGTGTTTAATCACCATGAGAAGCTCAAGGTCCTTCTTGTGGTATAACCGTTGTCTGGCCCGCGTCCTGGTCGGCTTAAGGTCCTTTTTGAATTCCGATTCCCAGTACCGCAGGACATACGGCTCCACGTCAAGGATCTCACTAACTTCACCGATCTTAAAATACTGCTTCTCCGGTATTGCGATACTCATCACGCGACCACCCCTCAAATGAGGATTCATCTGACCGAAACCGTCGGACCGCAAAAGCGCGGCAACAAGCTTCGATCGTCAATCCCCCCGAGAATCGGCCCATTAACGCTACGCCCTCATAACCGCCCCGAACTCCTCAACCAGTCCTTGTACCAGACGATCATGGACGACTTGAACCTCTTCGTCCGTAAGCGTCCTTTCGTCGGACTGGTAGCGGATGCGGAACGCCATGCTCCGGTAGCCCGCCGGAATCGATTCTCCTCTATATAGATCAAATAATACTACGGACGTGATGATATCACGGCGGAAACGTGAAATCAAGCGCTTAATCTCATCCCCTGAAACTTTATCTTCAACGATGATGGATAAATCCCTCTCTATATAGGGGTAGCGAGGGATCGGCGAGAAACGTCCATCCTTGCGCGACCGAAGGAACAGAGGCTCCAGGAGAATCTCGAAAACGTAGGGTTTCCGGAACAAGTCCAGCTCTCGCACCATGATGGGCGATAATTCACCCACAAACCCTATCCTCTCTCCGGCCAGCAGTATGTCCGCGGCCTTGCCCGGGTGCAGGAAATCCAAAGTCGTCCGGACATAGGACGGTTCAGGGCTCCCGAAAGCCTCGAAGAGGGTCTCCAGCGGGCCTTTGACGTCAAAAAAGTCCACTTCTCTCAACTGATCGATCTTGCCTTCCGTATCCACCTCGCCGCGGTGGAAGTGCCACGTGTCCGGGTATCTTGCGCCGCAGGCAAGCCCGGCCAGCCGGAACTCCTCACGCGGCAGCTCCAGGCCGGGAACGGACACAAAGGCCTTGCCCACCTCGTACAACCGGAGGTCGTGGAGTCGGAAACTGTTGTTCCTCTTCATCATGGACATGAGCCCGGGAAGTAGAGAGGTCCGCATTACGGCCTGGTCTTCGGTCAGGGGATTGAGCAGTTCGAGCGGCGGCAGCGGGTCCGCACGCATTGGGAACCGACCCGCGGCCTCACGAGAAACGAACGACATCGTGATGATTTCGGTGAATCCGCTCGCGGCCATAATGTCCGATACCTTGGACGTGCGGTTGTATTCCTCACGCGTATTATCGGGCGCGGACCCATAGGAAGGCATGGACGTCGGAACATTCTGGAACCCGTGGATGCGCGCCGCTTCCTCGGCCATGTCCTCTTCCCGTTCCAAATCCCATCGCCATGGCGGCGGTGTAACCGTCGCGGTTTGGGCATCCGCGTCGTCCACCTTCACTCCCAGGCGCTCGAAGTAGGAGAGCATGTCGGTATTCCGCATGGTCGTCCCGAGGAACCGATTGATTCTATCCATGCGGACCTTAACAGCCGGACGGACGATGGGTGAAGGGTACACGTCGATCATCCCCTGGAGCACTCTGCCGCCCGCCAGTTCGGCTATGAGTTGAGCAACCCTCCGCGCTGCCCATACGCTGCCTTCGGGGTCCACTCCACGCTCGAACCTGAACGATGCCTCAGTGGACAATCCCAGAGATTTGGAAGTCCTCCTGATGCCGAAGGGCTCGAAGCAGGCGCTTTCAATGAGCACCGACGTGGTGTCGTCCTTGATCTCGGAATTCAAACCACCCATGATACCGGCCAGGGCTACGGCTCGGACCCCGTCTCTAATTGTCAGGGCGTTCGGGGGCAGCTTCCGTTCCTGGCCGTCCAAAGTCACGAACGTTTCGTCCGGATCGGATCGACGCACCACTATCTTGTTCTTCTCAAGGAACCTGTAGTCGAACGCGTGGAGGGGCTGACCGCATTCGAGCAGGACCAGGTTGGTCGCGTCCACCACGTTGGAAATGGGCCTAAGACCGGCCCTGTGGAGCCTCACCCTTACCTTCAGGGGCGATGGTCCTATGGTGACGCCTTCAACCATCCGGGCAACGTACCTCGGGCAAAGGTCCGCGTCGGGCACTTCGATGACGATTCTCTCACTGATATGGGGAGCGCTTTCAACAACGTCAACGGA
>JAZDOF010000934.1:0-5196 GCA_043799015.1 Pseudomonadota bacterium
AGACAGGTTGGATATATGGGCTTGAAGTCCTTTCGTTTTTTAGATCGCCCAAGTTGAGACGACTGGTGGTGCTCCAGAAAAACGCCCTATGCTGTCTGGCGGGTATAGCGGCGGCCACGGCAATCCTAGCGGCCGCCGGCCGGATCGGCATGGACCCGGGGTTGTGGGAACGACTCGTCGCAGCGGGAGTGTTGGTATTTTCAATAGTTCTTGGGATGGGTATGTTGTGCTGTAATGTGACTCTGACGCTCGTTATGTACGTTACGCTTGGAACTTTCGCTCTGTTATCTATGGTGCTCGGTATCGGTGTGTAATGGCGGAAGAATTCGTTGGAATTGAGAAGACGTTGGAGGTAAGGAACGGGCTTGGCTTGCATGCCCGCGTAGCTACCTCGATCGTACGGGCGCTTCAAAATTACTCCTGCCAAGTTACCCTGGTGAAGGATGATGTTGAGGTGGATGCCAGGAGTGTTCTCGGATTGCTCCTACTTGCCGCAACCCCCGGCTCAACTCTGTTGGCACGGGCGACGGGACCCGATTCAATGGATGCCATAGGGGCCCTGGATCGATTATTTAGAGATGAAAATGCCGAGACAATACGATAAACGTGATGACAGGGCACCCTGGCGCCGTATTGACAACAGCGTCAACAGGCTGGTTTCCGGCGTGGGGGTCTCGGCAGGGGTGGCGATAGGCCAAGCAGTGGTTATCGAACGCCTGGCCATGGATATGTATCCGCAGCGTCTGCTCCGCCCCGACCAAGTCCCGCTGGAGCTGATGCGGTTCGACTCCGCGGTAAGGGAAGCGGCGCGGCAGTTGAATCAGATCAAGGAATTGATCGAACCGGGTCACCCCTTGGACGACCACGCGTACATACTGGACACCCAGCTCCTACTTCTCGAAGATCGGATGTTTTTTCAGGGTACCAAGGCGCTCATATCCAAAGAGCAGCAAAACGCCGAATGGGCCCTGTCCGAAACCATAGCCAAGATTACCGCCGCGTTCGATACCATCGAGGATGAGTATCTCAGGGAACGGGCCAGGGACATACACTTCGTCGGTGAGCGCGTTATGCGCATACTGATGGGTCGGCCCGACGACAAGAAAATACACCAAATTACGCCCAACTCCATTCTGGTAAACCAAGACCTGTCCCCCGCGGACACCGCTCAGATCCATAAAGAAAACGTTCTGGGTTTTGCAATCGACATGGGCGGCCGTACGTCTCACACGGCCATAATGGCGCGATCCCTAAAGATCCCGGCCGTCACCGGATTGGAGCGCATAAGTAAGTCGGTCCAATCAGGGGACACTCTTATCGTGGACGGCGGCACCGGGGTTGTGATCCTCAACCCGGACGCGGAAACCATAGTCAAGTATCGGGCACGGCAAGAAGTCCATCGTAAGTACCGGGAATCCCTGCTCGCTTACGGCGGATTGCCCGCGGTAACCCGAGACGGGCTGCGTTCGGTCGGAATCATGGCCAACGTGGAGTTCATCGACGAGATCCAAATCGCCCGAGAACACGGGTCCGAAGGCATCGGCCTGTTCCGCACCGAATACCTGTTCCTGGGGAGACCGGACCTTCCATCGGAGGAGGAGCAGTATGAAGTCTATCGTCAGGTACTGCTGCTGAACAAGCCGCAATGTGTGACAATAAGGACCCTTGACGTAGGCGCGGACAAAATCTCCCAGAACCTCAACCTACCGTTTGAGCAGAACCCCGCCTTGGGGCTCAGGGCCATACGTTTGTGCCTGAATCGTAGGGATGTTTTCAGGTCTCAGTTGAGGGCTATTCTCAGGGCCTCGGTGCATGGCTTGAGCCGATTGCTCATTCCCATGATCTCTTGCCTCGGCGAATTACGTGCTACCAAGGCGTTCATTGGGGAAATCGAAGAGGAACTCGCGTCGGAGGGGACCCCCTTTACAAAAATGAAGTTGGGCGTTCTTGTGGAGGTCCCCTCCGCTGTTGCCATAGCCGACCTTCTCGCAAGGGAAGTTGATTTCATGAGCATCGGCACCAACGATCTCATTCAATATGCGCTCGCCATAGACCGCGTGAACGAACATGTCAGTTATCTGTATGATACGCTTCACCCCGCGATCCTCAGGATGATACGACAGGTGACCATCGCCGGCCAGGCGGGCGGCATACATGTGGCAATGTGCGGAGAGATGGCGGGTGATCCTCTGAATGTGCCAATATTACTCGGGTTGGGCCTGGACGAGCTTTCCATGAACGCATTGTCCATTCCCATGGTCAAGAAGTTCATTCGATCCATCAACGAAGACGAGTGCCGGGAGCTCACGTCCCAAGCCCTGCAAATGAGCGATTCACGAGAAATTCATGCTTTATTGGAGGACTGGATCCTGGAGCGATTTCCCGACGATTATTTCCTGACCGAATCACGGCGGAGCGATGACGACCGACGAACCAATTAAAATCATATGTAAGAATAGAAAAGCCCGTTACAACTACGAGCTCGACGATTCCTTCGAGGCGGGTCTTTGTCTTCTTGGATCGGAGGTTAAGTCGCTGCGGCAGGGCAAGGCGAATCTGTCGGACTCGTACGCCAGGTTTCGGGGCGGCGAAGCCTTCCTGGTCGACGCTCACATAGCTTCGTACGATCAGGCAAACCGTGAAAACCACGACCCTTTAAGGTCGAGAAAGCTGTTGCTCCACAAGCGGGAGATAAGAAAGCTGACGGGTAAGGTTACCGAAAGAGGCTACTCTCTGGTTCCCCTAAAGCTGTATTTCAAACGGGGAAAGGTTAAGGTGGAACTGGCCCTGGGCCGGGGCAAGAAGTCCTATGACAAACGCGAATCTCTCAAGAAGAAAGACCAACGGCGTGAAATGGAGCGAGTCACCAAGTTCCGACTCCGGTAGACCCGGCCCGGTGTGTATTTCCGCTCAAAAGTCCCATTGAGGCGGGCGCCGGTTGAAGGACGCGCGTCCTCGTCTCCCACGGCGCTCCTAATCCGACGGACGTACGGCCGCGGTAGGCTGCTTAAGCCGAGGATTTACCGTTGATCGGCCCCTTGTACGACTTGATAAAGGCTTTCAAAGAACTGCCCGGCGTCGGCGAAAAAACCGCGGTCCGGTACGCGTTTTACGTTCTCAATGCCGATATGACGACCGTCAAAGCGCTCGTTTCCGCCATCAGGGCGGTCAAAGCCGAGCTCAAGCTTTGCTCGTCGTGCTTCAACCTTACCGATACGGATCCTTGTGCTGTTTGTTCGGATCCCCGGCGTGACACGGGCTGCATTTGCGTTGTAGAAACCCCGATCGATCTCCTTACCGTAGAGAAAGGAGGGGGGTTCCACGGGTTGTATCACGTCCTGCACGGTTTGTTGGCCCCATTGGATGCGATCGGCCCCGATGACATACGCGTGTCCGAACTGTTGCAGCGTGTTCGGGAGGCCGAGGTGAAGGAGGTCATTCTAGCCCTTAATCCCACGGTGGAGGGAGAAACCACCGCGACCTTCATTAGCGATCAATTGAGGAATTCCGGCGTCCGGACAGCACGAATCGCGTACGGAATACCCATAGGAGGTTCCCTGGAGTACACTGACCCTCTCACACTCACAAGGGCTCTGCAGAATAGAACGGAAATCTGAAAAACAGACCCATCGAAACAAACGGTGCCTAATGTCCCGGATAGTCTTGATCACCGGCGGAAGCCGGAGCGGAAAAAGCGCCTATGCACTCCGGCTGGGAGAATCGCTGGAAGGTCCCCGCGCTTTCGTCGCCACATCCCCGGTGACGGACGCGGAGATGGCTCAACGCATCGAGAGACACCGCAAAGAACGCGCCGCCGATTTGTGGGTCACGATCGAAGAGACGGTGAACCTCCCGGAAGTAATTCGAAACGCCAAGGGGGTTAGTGTTATTCTTGTTGATTGTCTGACTTTGTGGATATCTAATTTGATGTACGAGGCGGACGAACAGGGACGCGGGTTCACGGAAGACGAGGCGTCGGGCCGGTGTGAGGATTTGGTGCGCGCATGCGAGTGCGTGGACGGGACAGTCATCTTCGTCACCAATGAGGTCGGGTTCGGCATCGTGCCGGACAACCCCTCGACCCGTCGGTATCGAGACCTCATCGGTAGATGCAATCAGGTGATCGCGGGCTACGCCGATCAGGTGACCTTGGTGGTCTGCGGACTACCGCTGGTTTTGGCTAAACGTTCATAAAGCCCGGTAGAGCGTTCCGGAATTATCTTTACGTTATTCCTCGGTTGGCGGCGGCTTCGTAGGGGCCGCCCGGTGTTGCCTTCAGTTCGGGGATACCGGGAATGCAAGTCTATTTACCGATCGTTCTACCGGTTCTTCGGATCCGACGGGACAAACCACGATGGCCCGATTCACTTGCTGGGAGTGCGAAAAAGGTATCGATCCATTCAGGCCCACTTGCCCCCATTGCGGTTCGCCGACATCGAGGGAACTCTTCGAGTTGCAGGTGGAAAGCGGTGCAATGGCCGGTGAGGCGGCCGGGTCCATCGACATGTTGCAGGGTTGCGCCTATGGGACACGTACGGCGCAGTGGATAACCGAGTTTCCCGAGTTGATGGCCTGCAAGGCCTACAGACGGAACTTCGAATCCGGTTATGAGTTCGGCTGGACGCGCACCGAGGAAAACACGGCGGATGGGAATGAGGCTGAGACGACTTGACCGGAAAAGGGCTTCTCGACCTTAAGTCGCCCCCGCAGCCGGGAATCCTTGGATTTTCGCGTTCCGGCCCGGGCCTGAAATCAATTTCACGCATCATGGGTTCCAACGGGGTGAAGAGCGCTCTCACCGGCAACCTGAATGAAGGTTCCTATGCCGATGAGCTTTCAACCCGGTAAGACCCGGCAAGACCCATGGGGGGACGCGTCGACGGATACCGACCCGGAATCACCTGATTGGATGCGCAATGGTATGGTACCGGTTGCCAAGAGTTTTGTCCGAAACAGCCAAATCCCCCCCAACCCCCCTTTACCGGGAGCCCGATAAGGGGGGGGCCAAAATGCCGCATGGGGACGCATGATTACCCCCCTTTTGTAAAGGGGGGGAGGGGGGATTTACGGTCAGAAGCTAAGACAATGTCCGAGCCCTCAAACGGACATTAATTTCGGCAACAGCGATAATCGAGTAATAGTTACCGGCAAACGGTCCCAAAATCGGCATGCATTCCCGGTAACGTCGAACCGAAC
>JAZDOF010000938.1:0-3098 GCA_043799015.1 Pseudomonadota bacterium
GTGATAAGGGCCGCTAAGACCGTTCCCTCAACGCCGGACATGACCCGACCTCCTGCCTTAGACATCAAACGACATCTCTCCTGGCTGGAATGTCTCAGATTCAGTCGGTTGTCAAGCATCAAACCGCTGGAAATGTGCAAAGACCTTCGTTGCCACAATGATTCCGCAGCCTTTCGTTCCCCTAATTGATCGGGCTGAAGTACACGTGGTCCAAGCGATCGGTTCACCGCTTCTCCAAACACCTTGACGCAGCCCCCAAAGACACGTTAGTACGAGAGACGGCAGGCAGTACGCCCGGCCAAAGGGACGATCCGCCATCATAGGTGGTCATTCTTGTCGAGGACTTACGGAGCCGAAGCCACGGATACCGGCGTTCAATACGTGGCCGCTCTTGGATGCACAATTGGAATCCGATGCATAGGACCCGAAGGACGGTATCCAGGGTACTGGAGAATCATGGGCAAATATCGGAAACTAATTTGCCGGATCTTGTGTGAAATAGAAATAGAGAACTTGGGGGCACATCTGGTTTTGAAGCATTTTGAGAAGGGTCATGTCTGGTTTTGGGAAATGACTTCGCGGACATGATATTGATTCATCGTTGATTCTTTGGCCTGACTCCCGTAACGTGAACTAAGACCTTGTTGCCGTTCATTGTTTCCACGGGTGTCCGCCAAGACGTCATCTCCGGAAGAAGGTATGATGTTCCCCCAAAAAAGGCGAGGATCACCATGAAGAGAATCGATGCGGCGATTCCCAAACGCATGTATTGGTCGGATCGCGTCGAAGGCTCGTCCCGCTGCCCGAAGTGCCGCAGTAAACTTGAGCACCATTTCCAGGTCTATGCCATGGCCGTTCGAGATGAGTACGACGTGTATTCGTATGTCGTCGGCAACACTGCCGGCTATTTCTGTCTTGAATGTCCGACGGTAGTCCTCGACCGAGAAGAATTCACGGATTTCGCTGTCACGACTGTCGGAAGCAACCCCAGAGCCCAGTTCGCCGTGCTCGGGATTGTGAATCTTGACGCGGTCCCCGAGGAGAAGAAATCCGAACCGTTTGATGAGGATGATAACCCCCTACCACTCGTCAAGTTCATCAACTATTCGGGGTCCGACAGGAAAGGACAGAGTAAGACCGCAGCCACAAGAAAGAGACGACGGAAGAGGAAAGGGAAAAGCGGCTGAGCCCCGGCTGTCGAGCTCCGTCGGTTACGGCCTATCCGTCTCCGCAACGGCAAGGGCGCGACGGTCGTCCCAGGGGTCTCGGGGTCCAGCTTGACATATGGGTATTTACGCTCAGTTTTCTCTTGTTTTCTCAGGACCGGGCGATCCCGACGCCAAACCGGAAGGGCGTAATTGCCCGAGCTTCGGAGCAGTTCCGCTTATTGCCGCGGTCTGCAAGACCTCGGGCACAAACCCGTACCGCTTGCACGCTTGAGCGATTATCACCTCTATGGAGACCCCCGCCCTCGTTTCATCTTCTCGCCGGCTCTCCGAAGAGCGTCTTCGGCAAAATGGTCATCCCCAAGGTTGCCGTCCTTTCCTTTCCCGGAATGAAAGCCTCTACCGCACCCACCTCGTATACCATCGGCGTGGTTGCTCATTCAAACACACGGATGTGAACATCGAATCGCTTGACTCCTTCTTCAAACAGATCGTAGAACCGGAGCCGGTCCGACTCGTCAGAGTAATATCCCGGCCGCCGTTCCCGTTGTACATCACTCATACACTGCGCCGGGACAGTGAATGCGTCTCTCCGTGCCATTCATACCAGTTTACACCGTCAACTTCAAATACCAATATATCAAGCCTGATAACGCAACCACCTGAGGCCGCAAGATGTCGCTATCCGGGAAAGCGTTCATCGGAGCAGAGACCAATGCAATGGTGACCGGGGGAGTAACATCAGGCCGCGCAGCATGATGCCGACCCTTTCCACCGAGAGAGATTTCAGAAACAGTTTCCCGTTCAACGTGATATATGCTCTTGCAAGGAACCTTTTTGTTGGTGTATTGACAAATCATAGACAGGAGTCTGTATGGGGCCGACGGTCGAGAGACGCGAACGCTATGGGCTCTTCGAATGGGATTCCGACAAGGCGGCTTCCAATGAACAAAAGCACGGAATCAGGTTTGAGGACGCCTGTGGAGTCTTCACCGGCCCGTTCCACGTCATGGAGGAAGCGTCGGACAAGAATGAGGAAAGAGTCGGAATCATCGGCCACGCTCAATCAATCAATCCGGACCATCCGCTTTACGTAGTGGCCGAGGATTTGGGCGAGAACCATTGGCGGATCATATCGGTGAGACTCGCCACGAAACAAGAGAGGCGGCGCTATGAAGAAGAAGCTTACTAAGAATTCCGAGCGTAAGACCATGATGGTATCGCTGAGGATGCCGGCAGATGTGGTGGAGGATCTTAAACGTGTGGCTCCCATCAAGGGCATGACCGGATACCAGGCCCTGATCAAGTACTACGTGGGCATGGGCTTACGGCAAGATCTTGAGACACTGTGGCTTCGAGAAGTGCCTGACCGGATTGAAGGCATTCTCGAAAGGCATGGAATCGCCGACGATGTCCGGAATGATCTCCTCGAGGAGTTGTTGGGCGTTGTGCCGCACCAGCGGATTGTGGAAAAGGAAGAAGACCGCCGATCTGCAACTTCATGAGACTCAGATGATATTCCGGGGTTCCTTTTCTTATCCGGCTGCATTGCGCGTTTAGCCGTCAGGCAAGGGGCCTATCTGATTTTGCGGCGGAAGGTTACGCGCTCTTCCTGCTAAATTGAATTATGAATTCCGTGGACTGAACATGATAGCCCTCTTCATTCAATGCCTGGAGTGCACGTGGTACGTCCAAACCGAATCTCTTTTGACCCTCCTTCAGGTCAATGCTCTTCATCTGCGAAAGTCCGCCAAGCCGTTCTCGCTCCTGTGCCGGCAAAACCTTGTGTGGGTCTTCGCCGGCACGGACAAACACGTATAACGTGGCCTCCGGACTGGGCCGCTTGCTTGCTTTGTAGATGTCCACTTTCATAATTTGCTCCTACTCGACATTTTGGTAGTTCGAAAACAGGGGATCATATTCTTGGGCCTT
>JAZDOF010000704.1:0-4590 GCA_043799015.1 Pseudomonadota bacterium
AGCGGACTACCCGTTTACGACAAAAGTCCCCGCTCTGGGGGTGGTCCGGGTCGGAACAGGAACGGACTTTGTAATGGCCGACATCCCGGGCTTGATCGAAGGTGCGCACAGAGGCGCCGGTATGGGCGACCGGTTCCTCAAACATATTGAACGCACCAAGGTGCTCATCCACCTGATCGACCCGTCGCCCGACATTGAGCCCGGCCCAATGGAACGCTTCACGATGATCATGCGGGAACTCGAATCGTTCGCCCCCGATTTGATCAAGAAGCCCATGATCGTAGCCATAACTAAAATGGACCTGCCCGAAAACCACGACTCCGCGATGGCCCTTAGCCTAAGTTTGGAAGAGACGGTGAGGCTGCCCGTGCATCGTATCTCCGCTCCGGCAGCGCTGGGGGTAAAAGAACTCATCAGGCACGCGGCAAAACTTCTTAAGCGGGGAGTTCCGACGAAATGACGGCCGGTTTTTCGCGAAAGGAAGTCCTTTCAGGTGTTAAGCGGATCGTTTTGAAACTGGGTTCCAGCGTCGTCACCACCGAAAAAGGGTTGGACCACCCTACCATCCGAGGTCTGGTGAATGACGTGTGTCGTTACATCGCTCAGGGCAAGGAGTTCATCATAGTCTCCTCCGGCGCGGTTGCCGCCGGTGCCCGCCGCATGCGACTGACGGAACCGCCGAGGACCATACCTCAAAAACAGGCCGCGGCGTCCGTAGGGCAGACGAGGCTTATGGTCGCATACGAAGCCGCATTTGGGACACACGGGATTCGCGTCGGCCAGGTACTGCTCACAAGAGACGACATAAGTCACCGGCACCGTTATCTTAATGCTCGTAATACTTTGATGACGCTCCTTGCTTGGGGCGCGGTCCCCGTCATCAATGAGAACGACACGGTAATGGTTGAAGAGATAAAGCTGGGGGACAACGACAACTTGTCCGCCCTCGTTGCGGCCCTGTGCGACGCGGACCTGCTTACCACCCTCACCGATACCGAAGGCCTCATGGACTGCGACCCCACCCAAAACCCCGACGCATGTCTCATACCGCTTGTGGAAGAGATCAAGCCGGAACTTAAGAAACTGGCGTCAGGGCCGTCTTCGGGTGTGGGTAGAGGCGGAATGGCCTCAAAGATCGCCGCGGCCGAGAAAACGACGGTGTTCGGAATTCCCATGATAATCGCTCCGGGCAAGACCCCCTCCATAATCCCGAGAATCATGAAGGGAGAAATCTGCGGGACCCTCATTCTCGCCGCAAAGGAGCGGATGTCGGCACGGAAGCACTGGATCCGCTATAATCTTGAGCCCGAGGGTACCTTGGCCGTGGATGAAGGGGCCGCAACCGCCCTTACCCGAAACAAAAAGAGCCTTCTCCCCGTGGGCTTGATACATGTGGACGGTCGTTTCGAACCGGGTGCGGCCGTTAAGATACGCGATCGCGACGGTGTGATCTTGGCGGTCGGCTTGTCCAACTATTCGTCCGAGGAGCTTGAAAAAGTACGCGGCCGGCAGACTGCGGAGATTGATTGGGTCCTTGGGTACAGACGTAACGAAGAAGTGGTTCATGTGGACAATATGGTGATCCTTGCGGACGAGGAAGCATAGTAAGCCCGCAGCCGGTCGCCCCCGCGAAGCCGTCCGTCAACAAAGCATTGCGTAAAGGTAAATTCGGAACGCTCTACCGGAAGACCGATAACGGAGCGCACCATGACCAACGAGGCCGTTCCCGCGGTCAGCGTCGTCATCCCGTTGTACAATCACGAGAAGTATATCGGTGAGGCCATCGCGTCCGTCTTGTCGTCTTCCTTCGGGGATTTCGAGATCGTCGTGGTGGACGACGGGTCCACGGACGGGAGCGCGGAAATAGCCAAGTCGGTGGGTGACGGACGTATTAGATTTTTCCAACAGGCCAACGCGGGAGCGCACGAGGCGATCAATCGGGGCGTAAGCCTAGCCCGTGCTCCATGGATCGCGATCTTGAATTCCGACGATCGTTTCCATCCGCTCAAACTGGAACGGCACCTCCATCTGCATCGCCGACACCCCGATCTGGAAGCGAGCGCATCGAGAGTGCGATACATATTTGAAGACGGGCGCGCCATGCCCCGTTTCACATACCCGGTGCAACGTTACGTCCGTCTCAAGCGACTTTATTCCGGTTCGGGCGACTTGTTCCCTTCTCTACTCCTCGCAAACCATCTCATAACGACATCGTGCTTATTCGTCCGAAAACGGGTTTTTTCGGAAGTCGGCGGCTTTATTCCGCTGCGGTACGTGCATGATAGATTCATGTTTCTTACTTTGGCCGCGGGGGGGAGATTCCGTGTTCTGGAGGAAGACCTGGTGGATTATCGTCGTCACGCGGCCAACACGATTAGGGAGAACGATTACAGAGGAAGGGTGGAGGACAATTTCGTGCTCGCCTGGCATTTGTTCAATTCATTGCATGAGGAGCGGGGCGATTATGACCTTACGGATTGGATCGAATCGATTGATCGCAACAAGAGAGCCTGTCCCCGTCTCATTCTAATGTTTGAGGCATGGAGACGGTTGAACGGAGGCGACTTGGTTCGGACCGCGGCTATCTTCAATGAGCCTGATCATCCCGTCATGCAACAGGCTCTTCGCATGGTGGAACAAGGCAGGGGCACCCGAGTATTCTGGGACGGCCTGAAGGGAAGACTGGGCAACGTGTTGCTTAGAGCAACGTTCAAAGCCGTAAAGGCCTTGGGGTTGTAGGAACTTCGCGGATTCAGGCCTCCAAGATGCGCTCCGCAAGGACCCATACAAGTGTAAAGACCATGTCCAACGCGAACCAACGTGATATGGAACTATCGAACAAAACCGACACGGAAGCCGGGAATTCCTCATCTTCCATCCATAGTACATAGGTCACCGGCAAGAGCGGGAAGGGGAAAAAGCACATCGACCTGTCGCCGTGGGCCTGGGGGATTGCCCCCAGCTTTCGACCGACGTCGGCGAAGGCCTCCGGATTCCGGCCGTATCGTCGAGCAATCGGGACCGTGGGAAGAGCATGCGGACCTTGAAAGAAGGTAACTCCTCCCGTGAGGTCCTTTTCACTCACTTCCTTACCGTCAAGCGGACCGCCGTACTCGGCGACCAAATACCGAATAAGAAGGATCTGGAATTCTTCCGTCAAGATCCGGTCCGGTCGAGGCAGGATTTCCGTGATGCTCTCGTCGATCGGGTCCACCCGGTAGAGTGAGTCAAGGAATCGCACTTCGTACGCGTGTCCGTCGGGCGCGAGCGTAACACCCTCCCGGCCTAGGACATGCTCCGTTTTCCGAAGTCGTAGATCTTCCCAATGCAGCGGATTGGGGGCAGCGCACCCCATAGTACCTCCATAAACTTCATCTTTGTTTAGACCAAACCCCATAACCGGCGCAGCACCTGCGGGCATTTCGCAAAGCCCAGCGCGAAGGCGTGGTATGGCCCGTCTATTATCGGCAAAGAGTCCGTGCCGAATGTCTCAACAGTCCGACATTCAGCAGCGGGAAAGCTGTACTGATCTTCCGGACATCACTTCGTCAGTGGTAATCGTGGGTCCCAAGTATGACCTTTATGCCGGTCTTTGCTTCCACCAGCGCGGCCACGTCTTCCGGCTTGTTGTACGGACATCCGGGCTGGGCCTTCGCCATGCAGGTGCTGAAGTGGATGACGTCCGGCTTCATCTCGGATAGTTTTGCGGCCATGCCCAACGTGGGGACAACGGTACGCCCAGGACACTCGCACGCGACGAAAGAAACCACGGACGCCGGTTCGCTGAAATCCCCTTCTCCCATGGCGGCGGCCTTGAGGCATCTCCACTCTCCGGGGCAGCCGTACCCGCTTTCCATATATGAGCCACACCCGACAATCGCGACCTTTTTCATATTGTATCGGTCTCCCTTCGGCATCCGAGACTGCACGCTTCCGCGGCGGCAGTGTCGGTCAATTGAGCCGCAGAACGTATATCCTTTGAGCATTCGGCGGTCAATCGCCCTTGCCCGCTTTTATACCACGGCACGTATGGGAACTTCAATCCGCGTTTGGAAAGATCTACGGTCCAAGTCGGTCCTTCCCGTTTCCATCCGACGTCCGGACGACCCGATAGCAACCATTCGCTCTTGTGGGGCTTGCCGGCCCGCTCCATGTTGAGATTGGAATTGCTCCCTCGTAACCGAATGGTTACACCCGCTATTGAATAATTGTTGACAAACAAGGAGGGCAGGTGGTCCGATGAAGACAGGGCGAATCGGCGCATGAAAGGATGCTTCGCGCAGCGTTGCCGACAAACCGATCATGCTGGAGGAACAGCCATGGAGAAGATCTTGCTGGTGGGACCAGTACCGCCTCCGTTCGGCGGCATAGCTTCCGTGGTGGAAGACATTGCCGGCTCGGACCTGTCGCTGGAATACGATATTGAAGTATTCAGCGGACCAGCGCTCTATCCCGCTTGGATGAAGGCTCGAATTCCGCGCATTTGTTTTCGAGTCTATTGGTTCTTGCTGTTTGGTTACCGGTTGTTACGGCGAAGATATGCTCTTGTGCATATTCACGCGGCAGGCTCGGCTTTCTTTCGTAATGCGA
>JAZDOF010000948.1:0-6662 GCA_043799015.1 Pseudomonadota bacterium
TACTGCGTGGGTGACTGCGTGGGAGAGTAGGTCGCTGCCGGATTACCTTATACAACCCCGTTACTGATATCAGTAACGGGGTTTTTCATTTTTGGGCGCTTACTGCCTGGAAAGGATGCGTCCCAACATATGACCCCTAAAACAACGCCGCCTCTGCGGGCTGGTTGGCTGGTCTGGGGGCTGGGCGCTCTCTTGTACCTCATGGGCTTTTTCCAGCGAGTGGCGCCTGCGGTCATGACGGAAGAGTTGATGGCCGACTTCGGCATAAACGCCGCCGGTCTGGGCAGCCTTTCCGCGTTCTACTTCTACAGCTACGTTGCCATGCAGGTCCCCACCGGGGTACTCGCGGACCGGCTGGGGCCCAGGCGTCTGCTGGCATCGGGGGCATTTACCGCGGCGGTGGGTACTCTGTTGTTCGCACTGGCCGGCAACTTTTTTCAGGCAGGTGCGGGGCGGCTTCTGATCGGCGGCGGTGTCGCAGTAGCCTTTGTGGGCTTATTGAAGATTGCGGGCAACTGGTTCCCTTCGCGACTGTTCGCTCTGGTTTCCGGCGTCGCCCTTTTCATCGGCATCGTCGGTGCGGTCTGCGCCGGTCCTCCCCTTAGATTATTGATGAGCTGCTATGACTGGCGAGGTATCATAGTCGCATCGGCCGTGTTCACCTTTCTTATAGGTTGCGGGATTTGGCTTTTTGTCCGGGACTCTCCCAGTGAAAAGGGCTACTCGGACTTTCCACACCCGGGGAGTTCCGCATCGCAAAACGCTCCGGCCGGCATCCTCGGGGGGATTGTCCAAGTGGCTCGATACCCCAACGCCGTCCTTCTGTGTCTCATTCCCGGGGGTATGGTCGGCTGCGTGCTCACCTTTTCCGGGCTTTGGGGAGTGCCCTACCTCGCGGGCCGGCATCATCTTACCACCACGGAGGCGTCGGTCCTGTCATCGGCTCTGATGGTGTCCTGGGCCGTGGGCGGGCCCGTCTTCGGTTGGCTGTCGGATCGCATGAATCGTCGAAAACCCCTGTACGTACTGGGCAGTGGGGTGGCCTTGGTGGGCTGGCTCTTGATATTGTTTTGGAACGATTTGCCGGTTCCCCTTGTTTCGGGCCTGCTTGTTCTCACCGGCTTTTGTTCCGGATGCATAATCATCGGCTTCGCTTACGCCAAGGAATCGGTGCCCCCTAATCTGGCGGGCACCGTCTCCGGAATTGTGAACATGGGGGTCATGATGGGACCGATGATCCTTCAGCCTGCCGTGGGTTGGATGCTGGACCAAAATTGGGACGGGCAGGCGCCGGCAGGCGTACGCGTGTACTCCCTTGATGCCTACAGGGCCGCTTTTTCCCTCATGCCTGCATGGTCGGCCGTGGGATTTGCGCTGGTCTTCTTCACGCGAGAGACCCGCTGCAAAAACATAGCCTAATTCCATTGCATACAATCAGGTAATTTCGGATCGGTGTCCGTCGAAGCGATTACCCCCCTTTTCTAAAAAGTGGACAGGTGGGATTTCTTTGGATGCTCCCACAATCAATAAATCAAC
Organism: Pseudomonadota bacterium; assembly: GCA_043799015.1. Lineage (GTDB taxonomy): Bacteria > Desulfobacterota > Desulfomonilia > Desulfomonilales > Desulfomonilaceae > JAZDOF01. The sequence continues at coordinate 1,537 of JAZDOF010000948.1, forward strand.
GTCTTCTCGTGGGTAAATCGAGCCGAGAGTATCGGACCACGTCGTTGGGAGAGGGCGTAGTGCCTCCAGGACCGGGAAGTGGTATCATACCGATTGCTGGAAGCTCGTTTCTTTTTTCCCTCATCGGACTTGGAGAGAGACAAAGGGCGAGGACACGCGAAAAGGACAAAATTTTCGGCAACGGCCATATGTATGGGAACCGAGTGTCGGCCCATCGCTTCTTCGCCGCTCTTTGCGGGCCCCAATGCAACCGTTTCGTTAAAACACGGGTAGGTCGGTATGGATGACTTCAATTCTAGGTTCGACTGCCTTCGAGGACTGGATCAATCCTTTTCCCGCCGCGACTTTCTCATCATAACCGCCGGGATGGTCGTGGGACTGTCCGCTCCAGGGGACGGGAGATCCGAACAGTCGCCTCTTATCATTGTGGATCAGGCCCTCGGACTGGTGATCGCGGACCCCACGAGGTGTGTCGGTTGCCGCAGGTGTGAATTGGCCTGCACGGAATTCAACTATGGTGCGGCCTGTCCCACGATGGCCGGAATCAAGGTTGGGCGAAACCTCAATTTCGGCGCGCAAGGTCTCTATGCGGGGCGTCGCGGTCACGGCACCTGGGGAGACGGGTTGGTGGTGCCGGATCTTTGCAAACAATGCCCCCACCCCGTGCCGTGCGCAAATGCATGTCCGAATGATGCAATAGTGGTGAAGCCCCCGACCAATGCTCGCACTGTGGACCCCGAGAAGTGCATCGGCTGTAGGATGTGCCAAGGGGCTTGTCCTTGGGGAATGATGTCCTTTGATTCCTACCGGGACAAAGCCGTCAAGTGCTTCCTGTGCGACGGGCGGCCCAAATGCGTCGAGGCGTGTCCGGCCGGAGCCCTAAGCTATGTGAAGTGGATGGACGTGGGAGACAAGTCGGCACCGAGAGTTGTGCCCACGGCCGTTGTTGACCCTGAAAAGGCTCGGGCTTGTAACGAGTGCCACAAAAAATAGAAACAATCATGCTCTCCCGAGGCACCATGAGCCCAAGCCGGAATACGGTCCCGGGGCAGGCGGAAGGAATACGCAATCATGGCTGGATTTGGAGGTTGGGCGGGAAAAGTCCTGCGGGTCGATTTGTCGACCGGCCGAATCTCAACTGAACATACCATTGAGAAGTACAAGGATTTCTTAGGCGGAACCGGAATCGGATACAAGGTGATATGGGATGAGGTCCCGGCCGGAACCGGACCTTTTGATGTCGCGAACAAGATTATCTTCGGAGTGGGGCCGCTGGCGGGGACCGGGGCCCCGTGCAACGGAAGGACCGCCATTTCGACTCTCTGGCCGATGTGCCGGCCCAAACCGTTGGTCGCGAGCGGCCACATGGGCGGCTACTTTGCCTCGGAGCTTAAGTATGCCGGTTATGATGGGGTCATCATCGAGGGCAAAGCCGATCATCCGGTGTGGTTGTCAATTGTGGACGGCGCGGTGGAAATCAAGGACGCGCGTCGGTTCCGGGGGCAGGGCATTCGAAGGACCACCCTCGAGATCAACCGGGAGCTGGGACCGGAAGCGTCGGTCGCGGCCATCGGTCAAGCCGGCGAAAACCTGGTTCCCATGTCGGTGGTGATCAACTCCTATTCACACTCGGCCGGTGGTGTGGGCGGAGTCATGGGGTCCAAGAACCTCAAAGCCATCGGCGTGCGTGGGACGGGTCGAGTCCGTATTGCAGGCGACAGAGGGGAATGGGAGAAAGTCGTCAAGATGCACCTGTCCCTGCTGGGGGCCAACAACCAGCATGTGGTTCCCGATCGCCCCCAACCTTGGGCCGAATACTATAACCCGGCATCGCGCTGGGTCGCTTCCCCGGGGCGACAATGGGGCGCGGCCGACCCCGGCATCGACACGGGCACATGCGAGCCGCACAATCTTAATCAAATTGCCTATCGTACGAACAATGCCGCGTTCTTTCTCGGAGAAAAGGCCTGGAAATACACGGTGAGGGGCAACGGCTGCCACTCTTGCCCCATTCTTTGTCACACCATTCTCAAGGTTCCCGGGGTTGCGACAAAGTACGGCATCCCTGCGACCGGACAGAATACTTGCGTGGGGCTGCTGTTCGGCAAGAGCTTCTTCAAGGAGTTCCCCGACGGTCCCAAGGGAGAGACCGCGATCGAGGCGTGCATGCTGGGCATGCATTTGGCGGACGACCTCGGCATTTGGGAGAATTACGGTCAACTGCAACGCGATTTTCAATATCTTTACTATAACGGCATAATTCGCAGCACCATCGCGGATAAGGAATTCAAAAGCTATTCCTGGGACAAGTATGAAAAGGGGGATCCCTCATTCCTGTTCGAACTGCTTCCACGGATCGCGAATAAGGATGGTGAGCTGGCCACAGCACTCGGCTCGGGTACCGGGCATCTTATGGAACGGTGGAATATTCCCGAACGGACGTGGCTGGAAAATCCCGACCTCTTGTACTGGAAGTTAGGCCACCCCAAACACCATGCAAACGAAGACGCGGGACAATGCGGCGCGATTATCAACACTCAGTACAATCGCGATGCGCAATGTCACTCGCATAGTAATTTTACTCGTAACGGGTTGCCCATAGAGGTTCAAAAGCGCCTGGCCGCGGAGCTTTGGGGTTCACCCGACGCGGTGGATGCAGTGGGGGAATTCACTCCGATGAACGTGTACAAGGCAAAGATGGCCAAGTGGTCCCTCCTAAGAAAAGAGCTTCACGATTGCCTGTCTTTGTGCAATTGGATGGGGCCGTGGGTCGCGTCGCCGCTTCGTGAGCGCGGATATCGCGGAGAGGACTCCATCGAATCGTTGCTCTACAGCCTCGCGACCGGAGACCGGAAATCCCGTGAAGAGCTGGACCTGGCGGCGGAACGCATCTTTGTGCTTCATCGTGCCTTGACCATTCGCGATATGGGAACAAAAGACATGCGGCTGGAGCACGATACCATCCCCGATTGGGTGTTCGCGTATCCCAAAGATAAGGCCGCGTTCGGTAAAGGATCCATTTGCATGGACAGGGACGACATGAAACTCGCAATGAGTGTGTATTACCGGGAAATGGGATGGAATGAAGCCTCGGGAGCTCCCACGAGGGAAACGTACCGGCGGCTCGGACTGGCAGGAGTCGCCGATAAGCTTGCCGAGATGGGGCTGCTCGAATAGGGGGCGACGATGCCGCATCAAGACGATGTCTGCTCGACGGTAGCAGAGATAATCCGTGACCGGAGCGCATCCGGTCGACTCATTCCTTCTGCCGAGATCTTGGCCGATCTCCGGGTGCGTGGGGTTCTCGAATCGGACCCAGCGGACCCGCCGCTCGATTTAGATGTCATAGCCGCACGCGCATTGGACGAAAACGATGATCTTCGTCGACTCGACGGCCGGGAGGGGATATCCTTCTACTATTCCGTTCAAAGCTTGACGGAATCGTACGCTCAAATCCTGGTATGGAAATCGGAGCACCCTCTGCGACTCATAGCGGAGGTGGTTCGAGACAATTCCATCCGATATCGCAGACCTTTCCCCGCCGATGGTTTCCGAGAACCGCCGTTCGATCTGACCCGAGAGGAAATCGCCGCCTGCCTCATAGCTCCTGAAACCGACGATGAATACGGAGACATCGCACAGATAACCTCCACTCACGGTACGCCGTTTCTCTATTCCACAAAACACCTGGACCCGGATCACGCGTGCATGCTCGCGGACCGGTTGGATGGAGGGCTTGCGGAAAATCCGTAGTGGTCCGATTCCTAAATACGGTGACGAATAAAGAGACCCCTCCCCAGCCCTCCCCGTCAACGGGGAGGGAGCTTCCCCCCGTTTACGGGGGGATAAGAGGGGGGTTCTTCCGAGCTGGACTGATGAGAACCGGCGAACACAGGTACCCGGAACCACGCTGGAATGTGCGACCGTATTTATGCCAAGGTGCACTTAGACGGTCACGAGTCAATCTCTGATTGATCCGGTTTTTACCGCATCCGCCATAGCCCGATTCGTGTTTGAGGGGCGACGGAATTCAGGTTGACGGAGCGAAAGAGGGTAGGTTAAGCTGATAAACAGGAAAAAAGGGCCCGTTTCGTCAACATGACCCGGGCCTCGCTCACTCCGGCCTCATGGAGAACCATCCAAGGTCTTTGCGGACGGCAGGGGCGCACGGTCGACCTCGGACTCCGGGGGAAACCGTTAGAATTCTCAATACCTCAACATAATTTCGGATTTCCGTCCTGAATGAAGAGCGACGGGAAGAGAGGGCAAGTATCATGCCGGTCAAGTTTGAGACGACGGAGAGAGTAGCGATCCTTACGATCAATCGACCACTGGCCATGAACGCTCTTGATAATGAGACCCTGGCTTCGCTGAACAAGGCCTGGATCGATTTTCGCGACAATCCCGAACTTCGGGTGGCCATTATCACCGGGGCCGGAGGAAAGTCCTTCAGCGCGGGTGCGGACATCAGGAGCCTGGCCAAGTACTATGCCGCCACGACTTCGGAGGAGCGGAAGGCGAAGGCCGACACGGAACCGGGGCTGGGAGGGATCACGCGCAACCTGGAGATATGGAAGCCCGTCATAGCCGCGATCAACGGTTATTGTCTGGCAGGCGGCCTTGAACTGGCCCTGGCATGCGATATCAGGATCGCATCCGAAACCGCGGTTTTTGGATTCCCCGAAGCGACCCGAGGGATAATACCGGTGGCTGGCGGGACGCAAAGGCTTGCCAGGCTTGTTCCGTTGGGCAAGGGTCTGGAGATGCTCTTCACCGGAGATAGCATCGATGCGCAGGAAGCCTATCGGATCGGGCTCGTCAACAAGGTGGTGCCTCCTGATCAACTACTCCCCGAAGCCGTGAAAATGGCCGAGCGGATCTGCCGAAACGCTCCTCTTGCGTTACAGGCCGCCAAAGAAGCGGTCTACCGAGGCATTGACCTTCCGCTCTCCGAAGGATTACGGCTGGAGCAATTCCTGGCGGACCCGGTCTTTCTATCCGAAGATGCAAAGGAAGGTCCAAAGGCCTTTTTCGAGAAACGGACTCCGGGTTTCAAGGGGGAGTAGAACCGTACAAGAAAATCATTTGATCTCCCCGGCGATTCATAAGCGTTCAGCCTTGTGCCG
>JAZDOF010000952.1:0-2318 GCA_043799015.1 Pseudomonadota bacterium
GTGATAAGAATTGTGACTCAACGCGGCTAATATGAAAGATGGAATTGGGGTTGTCAACAGCGAAAGAGGGCGGAAACCGAAAAAGCTTCGGGACCGAGTAAGAGAAGACCCGTACATGATGCGCCGCGGCATCCCGAGCAACGGAGCCAGTGTTGGATGGATCGACCGCTACGTTGTCTTTCACGACAGAAGACATCCCCGGGGATATGGAGCCTGCTGTAATCGAAACGTTCCTGTCTCAGCCGGTGGTCGGGGGAAACGGCTCCGCTTCCCGTGAAGATTCACATTCACGTGAAGATCCACGTTGAGTACCGGGCGCGCCGGGCGCGCCTGCTCACGACGTGATGAGGTCCGCGGATTGTATGGTGGTGGCTCTTTGGGACGGATAGATGCCAGATGCCCGCGAGGATGGCCCGCCGCCACGGAGGCTGCGAAGGAGAGGAGGAGGCCGGCGGGCGATATGCTGGAAGGGAGCCGGGATATGGTAAAGATAAGGGTGCTGACGAATCCCGGCAGGTTTGGCCGCATGCATGTGCCGGTTGCTGTCCGGCTACGCCGGCTATTAGAATCGTAACCGTTCACCGCGCAGACCTTGAATGAACCGCAAAGACGCAAAGCCTGTCCTGAGGTATCGAAGGGCCTGTCCTGAGGTATCGAAGGGAACGCCAAGGCTCGCAAAGAATGACACGGGTGCGGCTATATTGGAACAATGTCCTACAGAGCCTATGATCAAAACACGGATGAACACGGATGAGAAGAAACACGGATGGACACGGATAGATGAAGAATTGGATGCTTCCTCGATTGGAACCTCATTGGCTCCCTCGATCCCTTATCCTATTGTTCATGTCATCCGTGTCCATCCGTGAATTTCTTCATCCGTGTTCATCCGTGTCTCTTGTTGCGGTGGCCGTCGTTCTAGAAGAGCCGCACCCCATTTCTATTGAAGCCATAAATGATAAAGTATTGCATTCTCAGCATGTAATACCGTAATGGAAAGCGAGGTGAGTAGACATGACGACAGAAGCGGTGAAGATCACCCGAAAGGGGCAAGTCACCATCCCGAAAGAGATTCGCGAGAGACTGAAGGCAACTGCCGTCTACTTTGAAGTGGTCAATGATGAGGTAGTGATAAGGGCGGTAAGGGATGCCGCCGGTTCTCTCAGCGAATACGCGGGGAACGTGAAACCGGATATTTCCATAGAGCTGATGAAAGACAAAGCATGGGAAGAGGCGGTGCATGACAAAACCAGTAAGGAGTCTGCCTGATACGAATATCCTCATCAGTCAAGGATGAGCAATGATCATGCGGAGCGCTGCCATCGAATCCACTCGTCATGGTCCGTGCCGTGAACCGAAACTGTGGTGGCGCGACTCCCGTGCCGGAGAGAAGAACACGCGCCGTTTTTGGTTCCGCGGGTGACACTTTTTGTCGGCGGGAGACGCTTTTTGCAGTACTGCTTCACGACCTGAACACGGGCTCGGCGCGTTGAATCGCGGGCGGCACGGAATGTGAATCTCAACGACTGTGTCTCTTCCGAGACAAGGCAAGAATGGAATCGTCTTTATCCCTCAGGATTAAAGGAGATCCGGATGAAAGCAAAGGCAGCCATAATAGCTCTTTCAATGCTCATCGGTTTTGCTGGTGCGGTCAGCGTTTGCTTGGCTCAGGGCAAATTACTTCGGAAGACCGATTTGGAATACCTCGGTGCATTCAGGGTGCCCCAGGGAGACCATGGCTCGCCATTGTATAGCGGATTCAACTACGGTGGAACAGCTCTGGCCTATAATCCGAAGAGAAATTCCCTGTTTTTGGCAGGCCACGCCTGGTATCAGTTGACTGCGGAAATATCCATCCCGCGAATTGTCAAGAGCGCCAGATTGGAAGATCTTAAGACTGCCAGGGTATTACAGTCTTTTGCCGATGTAACGGAAGGCCATCGATCGGATATCGGCAAGGGAAGAGCGACGGTAGACACCAGCGGGGAGCCTCTCGGCGGGCTTATGGTTTGGAACGGGAAGCTCCTGGGGACAGTATTCGGATATTACGATGCCGCCAATGTTGTACGGCTATCGCACTTCACCTCCGGGCTCGATTTTTCCGCAACCGGCGATTTCGAAGGTATGTACAAGGTTGGCAAGGCCCCGGCGGTTCCAAATCCGGCCTTTATCGATGGTTACATGACCGAAATCCCGCCGGAGTGGACATCCAAATTCGGCGGTCCGGCACTTACCGGAAATTGCTGTCTTAGCATCATCAGTCGCACATCCTTGGGACCGGCGGCTTCTGTTTTCGATCCGGACGATCTGGGATTACA
>JAZDOF010000707.1:0-4245 GCA_043799015.1 Pseudomonadota bacterium
ACCGCAACGAAATAGTGAGGACGGTGTTTATCAAACCCATTGATACCCAGGCCAACACGTCCCGCATCGAAGCTCTTCTGCCAGACCTCGTATTGAAATTCCTCATTGCACACGCGCAGGTCCGTCTTCTTGAAACCAGCCTCTGGGAGCCAGAACGGCGCTACCGGTTGTTCGACGTCCCGCATCACGGACACGATTACCGGCACATCCACATCGAAACACCAGTACTCGCCCGCAAGCACGCGCCGATCTTCGGGAGTTATGTACGGCTGGATGGCCGCCTCGTCCAGCTTCATCAGATCATCCGGACTGAGCGCGGCGCACAATCGGGCCACAATACGATCCATGGCCGCCTGCACCGGAGCTTCCGCTGAAACCTCTGCCCATGCGGCGAAGAGCAGACACAAGAACGCAATCCATACGGCCCGCGGACTTCGTATGACCTTCATGACAGCCCTCTCATTCGGCCCCGGCACAAACGACTCCTCATCACGATAATACTCCTTGAACACAACGTTCGCCAGGTCGCTCGGAAGGAGGCTGGCGCGAACTACACCGCTGCGCAGGTTCCCCTTGACCCGCCGGCAAGACAGATCGCCTCTTGAGACTGCCCGGCTCGCGGAGCCGGCATCGTGCCAGCGCGTAAGTACTTATGGCGCAACGAGTGCACGCTACGACGGGAACGGAATTGGGGGCCCGTCTTGTAACGTCTTGACAAAGCTTGGTGTATAATATATGGTATGTTCATGGAGTTGACAGGTATGTCACTTGCGATAAGAAGAGGAATTACCGGCCTCTTGTCCGTTGCCTTGTTGGTGGTCTCGTTATGCCCTTCTGTCCACTCCGCGTTTGATGAGGGGGACGCCAACAGGGATGGCGCGGTGGATGTCCGCGACGTCCAGGCCGTTGTCGCGGGACTTCGGGGAGCGAGCGGCGCTTCAGCGGCCGACGTGAACCAAGACGGGATTGTTGACGTTTGCGATCTGCAATACGTCCTCGCTCGAAGCATGGTTGAGCAGACCGGCAGCAATGAGCCTTCCCCTTCGGATTCGGGCAATGGCACGCTGCCGTTGACGCGGCCCTACCGCGTATTTCTCGATGTAGGTTACCTCGACCCGCAGGTTGCCGCAGCCAGCACGCCTTTTTTCGCGCGCCAGGAATCTGCCGTGGCGCTCGCAGAGCTTATCCCTCCAACCGGGACCACACGGTTGTTATTCGGTGTCTCTCCTCACGCGCCTCCGAAATTCGCCTAGTACTTGGCATTGTATGTCGCATCTGTACTGAAGCGGAGGCATAATTCTCGCTGGGATACGTGCCGTTAATGGTCCGCATTCCCGGGAAGCTTCCCGCACAATGGGACCCGCTGAGCGGCTGATTTCCCGGTACTTGGATGAATTCCAATCAACCTACGAGATAGACTCTGGCCGTATACGGCCAGTTTGAAGGAGAACACAATGAGAAGAAATAGGGTGTTTCTGCTATTTACTCTAGTTGTCTTCGGATGCCTCTCCGCGGGAGCGGCGGGGATCGGAGAAATGAGAGGATTCCTGGCTGATCCAACGCTGGATGGCGTTGTGGATGTTCGTGACGTTCAGGCGGGGGTGAGTCAAGCGTTGGGAGCTTCGGCACCCGTACCTGAAGCCGACATCAATAAAGACGCGGGAATCGACGTCCGCGACGTGCAGCTACTCGTCGATTCGGCCCTGCAAGACGGCGGCGTCTACCAACCCGTGAAGGGAACGATTCAAGCCGAACGCTTGGACGGCCTCCGTTTGGTTGCGGTCTCCAACGACGGTCTTACCGTCGAAGCCCCCGTTGATCCCGTGACTGGCGAGTTCATGCTCTCGTTGCGCGCGAAGACCGCATGGACGATGTCCCTCCTCGATGGCGAGACGAATACCATGGTGTCCGTGTTTCATTTCCCAATCGGGGGTACAACGAGTGGGACCCTGCCGGTAACCAACATATCGGACGGCACGGTGTGGGACCTAGGGACCATCCAAGTCGGAGAAGAGGGAGTGGTGGATGTTCCCGTGAACCTCTTGGACGCTATCGATTTCTCCCAGCCGGGATCATCGGAGGGAGGCGCGCCGGGGGTGGGTATCTATATTGGAGAGATCCCGGGAGTACCAGCGACGGTTGACAGAGTATTCGCCTATCTGATTGACCAGTTGGCGCGAAACACGGCGTGGGCCATATACGGAAAGGAAACCGGACCTGGAGAAGTGGTCATCAATGCTGATCCGGAGACGGTCGTGTTGCTGATTCCCCTCTCCGGCCGATTCGGCTACAGTCTCGAGGGCCCTTACGGTTTCACCGGCTCGCTGACAAAGGAGGCGATCACCGACGCGGACTGGTGTCTGGAAGGTGACTTCAACCTCCCGACTGCAGGATTCGCCGTGAGCGAACCCGTGGTTCGCGTCGCGGAATCCTACCCAGAGCAAGTGTTCGTGACCATTACCGTGACTCCTCCGGCGCCCGACAGCGTTGTTGCCCAAGTGATCACGCAAGTCCCGGTCACTGCGGTCATCACGGCATCGAATGAAGCCGTGTTCACCATCGAGATCGTCACCGATCCAGACTCAAAGCCGATTGATGACGACCCGATAGTCGTGCCCCCGGACGATCCTGCACCCCCAACGCCGGACCCGGCGTCGATAGTGATGGATCTCCTGGCAAGGGACCCCGACGCTGACGGCATCGTCACCTTCGACGAAGCCAAGACACTCATGCCTGAATTGACCGACGAGATGTTCAAACGCCTTGACGCTAATGGCGACGGTGTTCTCACCGAACACGACATCTACGTGTGGCTGCCTCCGATCGATCCAGGGCCGACGCCATTGCCGGACCCGCTCTCGATGTTGATGGCGTTGCTGTCGATGGATCCCGACGGTGACGGCAGCGTCACCTTTGACGAGGCCAAGACACTCATGCCGGAACTGGACTTCGACACGTTCAGGAGTCTGGATGCCAATTCCGACGGCGTTTTGACCCGGGACGATGTTGTGGGGCCTATCGAGCCGCCCATGCCTGATCTGCCCGCTTACTTGAGCGAGGAAGCCGTGGTTGATCTGGTCGAGGCAATCGTCGCATGCGCGAACGCCAATGGATCGCTCGACTCTCCCGTCGAGTATGACCTGACGGACGCAGACCTCAATGGCGTGCCCGATATGTTCCAGCCGACCGTGGATTGCCTGTTCACTGTCCTGCCCGATTGGTGTGCGAAGTATGACGTTCCGAATCTTGAAGATGCGGACGCCAACGGGAAGCCGGATATTGTCGAGCGGAGCGCCGCGGATGCAGTGGCCGGAAGCGTCTGGTTGTTGACGGACTTCGGGCTCCTGGGTTGTGAGGATGTAGATGGAGACGGTCTTCCGGACTGCGTCTGGCCGTACGTGACCGACGCCGGAACCGTCAATGCCATGGATTCGGACGGCAATGGGTTGCCAGATTGGGCCGAGGACGATAACGGGGACGGGATCCCCAATATGAAGGACCCGATCTTCGTGTCGGTGGGAGACCTCGACCGTGACGGCATCCCCGACGCCGAAGATTCCGACGCTGATGGCGACGGGGTGCCCAACTACTGCGATGCGGCCCCGTTGGATTCCCAGAACACGGAGGTTTCGGTGCCGCCCTCTGTAGCCAATGACGGGCAAGCGGCAAACAGCGCTGCCTGAGCAGGCCCCGGATGGTAATTCCGAATACTGCAAACAACGTAGTGAGAGACCTTGAGCGGGCCCATTGAGGACCCTCGCAGGCGAGGGGGAGGCCTTAGGCCTTCAGTCCGGCCTCCCCTCGCGGGTCTCATTATGCACATCGGAGTGAACAACAATGACGATACGATCGTGGTTGTGGAAGCCAACAAGGTGTCTGCTTGTTGCGTGCTCGACCATTGTTATGATGAGCGGATCGGCGCAGGGGGCCACGCTTAGTTTCGGCCAACCCGTGTTGCAGGACAACGGCCTTTGGGGCATCCCCGTTCTGCTCCATGCCGGAAGCAACGAAAACGTCGCCAGCCTCCAGTTTAGGCTGAGTTTCGAGCAGCGAGGGTTCAGCGTGGTTGATGTGGCCACGGGAGCTTCTGCCGCGAGCGCCCGGAAGGAAGCCGCGTGCAGCGCGCTCAGAGACGGCGCGCGGGTAGTGGTCGCGGGCATGAACCTCGAGCGAATCGGGGACGGAGAGGTGGCGCAAGTGCATCTGAGGGCTACCCGGGAAGCCGGGGATGCAGCTTCCGTAGGG
>JAZDOF010001008.1:0-4419 GCA_043799015.1 Pseudomonadota bacterium
TTGACTCACCCTGCGGGGCGGGGTCACGGCCCCTAGGCGTCAAAATAAGGCGATAGGCAGAAGAAAAAATCCCCCCTGCCCCCCTTTACAAAAGGGGGGTAAGAGACCGATTCCTCCCCCCTTTTCTAAAGGGGGGTTGGGGGGGATTTCTCTGTCGATCTTTGCTGTAAGGAAGAGCCGGTGGAATATAACCACATGATATCATAAAGATTGGACAGTTATCTTGACGCCTATGGGGGGGCCGCGGTCCTCGACCTTCTCTATAGCCTGAGCCTTCACGTAACCGCCACAAGAGTGATTGGTTCCCCTTTACCGGTTTCTTTTGTGGCGAATGGACCATGACCGGACTACAATCACCACAGTACCACGGTCTTTTATGGGAAGGGGGATTGTACGATGCTGTTCGGCAAGTATCACCTTACGTCCGTATTCCAGGAAGACGCCATCCTGCCGGAATATAAGGGTTCCACGCTCCGGGGCGTCTTCGGCATCGCGCTCAAACGGGTGGTCTGTACGTTGAAAAGGATGGAATGCGGCGAATGCCTACTTCGGGAGCGATGTCTTTATTCCACCGTCTTTGAGGCGCCGTCGTTCGAAACCGGTCGCAATGGGCCGTCGCCGCCTCATCCATTCGTGATCGAGCCTCCCCTATCGACCCAAACCGAGTTCACCGCGGGAAACGCGCTGGATTGCACTTTACAGCTCTTCGGTGGTGCCAATCGGTCACTCCCCTATTTCGTCTACGCGTTCGAGCAAATGGGACGCATAGGTCTCGGGCGCAGAATTGAGGGCAAGCGACCCGAGTTTCTTCTAACCGCGGTAACGTGCGCCGGCCAAACCATTTACGATCATCGGGAACGCGTCCTCGCGTCCGCGGAGCCCGTGGATTTGAAACTGGGTGCGGTGGAAAGGGCTCCCGGGAACATCGGCCGTATCACGGTGGTCTTGGAGACGCCCCTTCGGCTGAAGTTCCGCAACGACTATCAGGCCGAACTACCGTTCCACGTGCTTTTGCGCGGCATCTTGAGACGCATCTCGTCCCTTAACGATCATTTCGCGGACGGACAGCCGCAACTGGACTACCGAGGCTTGACCGCGAGGGCCGAACGGGTGCGGATCGCATCATCCACAATCCGATGGTCCGAGTTCCGTCGCTATTCCAACAGACAAAAGCAGGCCATGCACATGGGCGGAATGGTCGGGGAGGTAAGCTACGAGGGGGACCTGTCGGAATTCATCCCCCTGATTCGCTACTGTGAAGAAGTCCACGTGGGAAAAGCCACGACCTTCGGGCTGGGTAAGATAACGGTCACGGAATACGGATAGTGCTTTTCGAAAGGCCCTCCGGCGGGACGGAAGCAAGGGTGATATCTACACTGGTACATATACAGGTATCCTCTATCCGGTCATGGGCGCGTGAAGGTGAGACCCGCGGCGCCCCCATTATCGCGCGTCTGAAAGTGACGGACACAACAACATAGGGTTCCTTGAACCCACTCACTGGGAGGACATGCAAATGAACAAGTTTATGGACCGTTACTATAAACGAAAAACGATTCACCTCAAATGCTTGGTAGTCACCCCCATGTTCCTCGGTAACGCGGATCAGGACGCCGAGTGGCGGGCGGCTCAATTCAAAGCGTTACTGCGGTATTGGTGGCGCGTGGCTCATGCCGGCCTTTTCGGCCGGGCGAAGAGCACGTGCGGTGACCTCTTGCAGCGTGAATCCGAATTGTTCGGCTGTGCCGGGGATTCGGATGAAAGCGAAGCAGGTAAGAGCCTCGTTGGCGTCGAGGTAGTAGGGAAGGCAAACGCCTCCGACAAACCGCTGACCTATGCAGGGTTGGCCCCGATCCATCATCCCGAGATGGAACTCGGAAAGCAAAACATCCGTCCGCTCTTGTACTTGGCCAACATGGGGCTGATGAGCCCTGGCGGCCAGGTGAAGCACTCGTATTTCCCGGACTCCTCGACCTTCCGCCTGACGCTTGATTTCCCCCCGGAACGAGAATCGCAAATCACCGCCGCTTTGGCCCTTATCCAGGCGTTTGGGGCAATCGGGGGAAGGTGCCGGAATGGCTGGGGCAGCTTCCAAGTTCAAGAAGGAGGGTTGCCTGCCGATCAGGCTCTAGGGCTCCTCAATCAAAGCACCGACAACGACTGGAAGGCGGGCTTCGAAAAGGATTATCCCAACTGTCTGGGAAAAGACCAGAAGGGCCCTTTACTCTGGAAGATCAACGAAGCGAAGCCCACCTGGGCTGAGGCCATGAGGGAACTCGCGGATGCCTACATTGGAGTGAGGGCAAGAAACCTGGATGACGGTATGCCCAAGCTCGACCCCGACGGACCTGATTATCCAAGCGAACGACATCTTCTGGGCTTTCCGTTGACGCGACATGAGGCCCGTAAAGAGCGCAATTGGGGCAATCAGGGACGCCATGCCTCACCGTTAAGGTTCGTAGTGCATCGGGCGCCAAATGGTTATCGAGGTTTCGTTCTGCATCTTCCGTTTAGGCATAGCGACGAGATGCCCCTCCCCTTCGGTGTGAAGAGGCAGATCGAAGTGTGGGAAACGGTCCATAGAAAGCTTGACCATCTGCTCGAACGTGCCGCTTACAAGGATTGCCTATGAATACAAACGGTTTTCGAAAAGACGCGGATTATTGGGACCGTAAGCTGTCCTGCTACCTTCATGATCCCCCTGACAAGGCACTACGCGTTCCCGGTCACGAGGAACGTGCCCGCATACTGGCCGATGCTTTGGGCGGAGTCCCTTACCCCGACAAGAACGTTTACTCCAGGGCCGACAGGATTGCGTCCGGTATGGACCGGACCCTGCTGCCCGGTTATAGCGCCAATCAAAATGAAAACGGCGCGGTTGATTTCGCGGCCATGCCTTTTCTGACCCATCCCACAGGAAAAGAGCCGGCACTGAATGTGACGCTCCGGGAGTCAATCCCGACGGGGGGACTCACAGATCCAATCTCGGAAATCATCCGGAAGGATATGGGGGAACGAACCGACGGCGTCGGTTTGTCCGAACGGTTCTCCGGTCGGCCCGAGATATTCGCCGCAGCCCGATTTCACTATTATCACCACGTGTTCCGGAAGCGTTTGGCGGAGGAGAATGTGGGCGGACTGGGCGGCTTATGGCACCGGATTCCGGCAGACACCCGGATTCCGGATCATAGCGTCTGGCAGCACAGTGCCCTCGTGTCCGCTCTCAGTTCGTGTTTTGAGCTGTCCAAGGATTCCCACGCATCCATTCTGGTGTTCGGAATAACTCCAGTGCAGGATTTCTTAACCAGAGCCAGGAAGCTCCGGGACCTGTGGACCGGGTCCCTGATTCTCTCATGGCTGGCGTTTGAGGGGATACGCCAAGTTATCTACGACCTAGGATCGGATCACATTCTGTACCCCAGTCTCATCAACCAGCCGCTGGTCGAGGGACTTCTTGCGGATGAACTTAAACTGCATTGGCTCAAGGACTCCGCAACCTCTTCCGGAGTCGCTTCGTTACCCAACAAGTTCGTGTGTCTCGTGCCTGCGGGTGGGGAAGAAGAAGCGGCCCGTCGGGTTGAGGCCGCCGTTCGACGTGCGTGGGCCGATACGGGAAAGAGCGTTCTCGATTTCCTGCCTCGGCAAACCGGACAAGACATGTATCTCCGGTCACAGTTTGAAAGCCAGTTGGCCGAGTTCTGGAGTTTTCACTGGGCAGCCTGTCCGCTGCTGGACTTGGCCGCGGAATCGGGTTTCAAGCGACTCCTGCACGAGAGTGTCTGGTCCAACCCGCTGGAATTCTTGAAGGCATCTACTGAAGTTGAACCGCGCAGCCTTTCGGAAGGGGGATTATATGCCGTGACCCATGCCGTTTCCCAGGCTTTCTTGGCGGCCGGCAAGACCCGCCGCGTGGACGAACGACCGGAGGAAGAAGGCATAAAATGCGCGCTTCACGGCGAATTGGAGGCACTCCGGTACCAATGGAAAGACGGGGAGGACAGGAACCCGAGGCCCAGAAATGACCCGTTCTGGAGGACATTTAAATCTGCATGGAAACCGCAATCCGATTTCAAGCCCTCAGAACGTCTTTCATCAGTGGCGCTGATCAAGCGTATCCTATATCGGGTCTGCAAGGAAGACCCGCTGCACCCCCTCCATTCTTTCTTTGCAAAAGCCGAGCGGTTTCCTTCCACTACGGAAATGGCGCTTCACGATTGGCTGGAATCGGCCGCGGGCAAGATAATGGCTCACGCAAACACACGGGACCTAGGGGACTGGCACCGGGTCCGCAAACTCGTGAGTCAGTGGGTGCATGAAAGGGAGCCCGACGAAGCAAAGGGGGATACCGGCCCGGAACATGCCGATATGAAGGATGAAGAAGCAAGTGCCTTGAGGCGCGTGCTCAAGGACGTCACTGCC
>JAZDOF010000720.1:0-6621 GCA_043799015.1 Pseudomonadota bacterium
ACACCACCCGGTGTGCCATCGCCAAATCCGAGCGATTAGTGAATTCGGATTTCGCTCCGCATAGTTCCGAAACCTGCACTTTGCGCATTTGGATTTCACTGTCATGTTCACCTCTACAATGCTAAGTTCGCAATCTATAAGGCATCCGCGTCCGAACGGTCAAGCTCGGCCGATGCGGACCCGCACAGCGTGTGAGCGGTAGGGTGGAGCGACGCGTTATGCGCCATGGTCACGCGGTCCAACCCAAAAGTGAGGGTTGTGTGCGACTTCCCAAAGATGGCCGTCAGGGTCTTTGAAGTAACCGCTATAACCGCCCCAAAAGACCTTCTGCGGCTGCTTTACGAGGGTTGCTCCGGCTTCAACGGCTTGGTTCACGACTTCGTCCACTTCCGCTTCGGACTGAACGTTGTGAGCAAGCGTGAAAGACTCAAATCCTTGCCCATCCGCTGAAACACCAGCATCATCCGCCAACGCATCACGCCCATATAATCCCAGCCAGGTGCCGTTGAGAGTAAAGAATGCCACTTCCGGCGGAGATTCCATACGAGGAAGGCCGAGCCCTTGTTCATAGAATTTTACCGACGCAGCGAGATCGCGAACTCCCAGAGTGATCATGCTGATGCGGGGCTTCATTCGTAACTACTCCTTCTTGGCGCATAACGTATGTTTAGATGGTTTCCGGACAACACGCCGAACTCCACCAGGGCGCGACTACGAGGGCCGCCTGATACGGTCCGCTTCATAGAGATTTACCACCAACGAACCAAAATAGAAAATGATTCAACACTGAATGGTTACGAGCCATTGCAGATCAGTGCTTGATTTCCGTGGTCGATGCTCTAAACTTCGGCCTGACCACGACGACGGGAGTGATTCGAGAGGTCGTAGAATCCCCCCGTGAACCACTCCGGAAGCGCGGTTGAAAAAGCGCGGGCTCACGGACAGCCCTAGAATCCGGTATCACGAAGAGCCGCTCCCATAGCCCGCTATACGGTTTGTATACGGCTATGGGTTTTGCCCCGCCGGGGCTGCAATGCCGATACTCCCTCCGATAGGTCCTTTCCCGATTGCCCATGGGGACGCGTGCCTCGGTGCCTATCTGATCATTTCCTTGACGGCACACTGGTATGGAAAGGCCCTATCGAGGTCGGATTCGTTGGGAAGAGGGTCTTGGCTAGGCAGGTAAACATAATCGTTCTGCTGGCCTGTTGTTGGGTCCTCGCCCCGTCATACGGACGGGCCGCGGCTATTGCTCCAGGTTCCATGGAAGAGTGGTTTACGCCCCTCTCGGACATAGAGGTTTATGAAGACAGGAGCGGTTCGGAGTCCATCGAAACCGTTCAATCCAAGGAGTTTCGGCGTAGCCTCCGAGCAATACCGAGCTTCGGTCAGACCAGGTCGGTCTACTGGTTCAGGTTGTCCCTCAAAAACGCCAGTCCCGAACCGGGTATTTTTTATCTCCGGATCGAAAACCAGTGGCTTGACCTGATAGATTTCTTCGTGCGATCGGAAGGCGAGATCGGCTTTGAGAGATATCGATCCGGCGCCCGTGTCGCGTTCAAGGACGAAGTGCCCGGGATTCGCGGCCCTGCCCTTCAACTCCGATTTGCCGCTGAAGAGACGAAGACGGTTTTCGTACGGGTTCAATCCAATACCGCCGTCAGAGTACCTATTCTTTTCTTGAGCGAGGAGGCTTATCGACGGGGAAGGCCGGACATATCATTCCTGGAAGGCCTATTCTACGGCATCTTGGGATTCCTGATCATCTATAATTTGTTCGCTTGGTCCATCCTAAAGCAACGCGCTTACATCTACTATATCCTACTGCTTGTTTTTCTCTGTTTCTTCCAATTGGCTTGGGACGACTTGATCCCGCGCTTGTCCCCATTCACCAGCCCTGAAACGGTGTTGCACCTATGCACGTCCGCCTTTGCCTTGGTGCGGATCTGCAACATACTGTTCATATCTTCGTTCATGGATGCACGGCGCAAGTATCCGCTCATCTACCGGCTTCTCGACTTCCTATTGATGATTGCCGTCGCCCTTGCCGTTCTCTACTTCGTCGATTTCTACGTCGGCAACTACCTCATGAAGATGTTTGTGCCGATCCTCGCGTGCATCCTCACCTCCATACTGGCATTCATGTGGTATCGGGGGGAAACCCATGCCCGCTATTTGTTCATGGCCCATCTACCGTTTCCACTGGTGGGCGTCGTCGTCGTGGCGTCGCTGGAGGGTGTGCTGCCGTTTCATCCCCTACTGCACCAATTGCCCAAGGCCGCATATCTCTGGCAAGCCGTCTTCTATTCCCTGTCTTTGGCCGACAAGTTCGCCGTGATGCAACAAGGTTTCAGAGGTATGCTTGAACACACGGTCGCGGAGCGCTCGGCCGAGCTGATGTCGGCCAACCGTGAGCTCCAACGAGAGATACACGAACGTAAACGCACCGAGGATGAGCTGAGGGTCGCCAAGGAAGCCGCGGAATCGGGGGTCCGGGCCAAGACGCGCTTTCTTGCCAACATGAGCCATGAGATTCGTACACCTCTTGGTGGTGTGATCGGAATGGCCGAGCTTGCTTTGAATACTCAACTCACGGATGAGCAACGGGAATACGTGGAATCCGTAAGAACCTCGGCCGACGCACTTCTAAATCTCATAAACGATATCTTGGACTTCTCCAAGATCGAGGCGGGCAAGCTGCACTTGCAGAAACTCGACTTCGGTTTGCGCAACGCGATTGCCGAAGCCATGGCCATGGTTGCGACCCAAGCCCAGGCGAAGAGTTTGGAGCTTGTTTATCGCATACGGCCGAACATTCCCGACGCGGTGGTCGGAGACCCGGGGAGGCTCCGCCAAATATTGGTGAATCTCGTGGCCAATGCCGTCAAGTTTACCGATAAGGGGGAGGTGGCCGTATTTGTCGAAATGAAGTCGAGGATTGCCAAGGAAGTCCGGCTGCATTTCTGCGTGGCCGACACGGGGATTGGGATACCGGAAGGGAAAATCGAGAGTATCTTTGATGCATTTGAGCAAGCCGACGGCTCCACATCGAGAAAATATGGGGGAACGGGCCTTGGTCTATCCATCTCCCTGGAGTTGGTACATCGAATGGGCGGGAGCATTTGGGTCGAGAGCACGGTACGCCGGGGGGCCAAATTCCATTTTGAGGTCGAGCTGGGGCTTCAGGGGGCGGACTCGGACGTTTCCGGCGATGATCACATTGCCGAGTTGAAAGGACTGCGGATACTGGTTGTGGACGATAATGAAACGAACCGGGAGATGCTGAGGGAAATACTCGAATATTGGGGGATGCGGCCGACGATTGTCGCCGGTGGGGCGGCCGCGGCCGTGGTGGCGGCCGCCGCCGATAAGGAAGGAAGGCCGCTTTCGCTCGTGCTCGCGGCCGGCACTATGCCTGAAATGGACGGATTTGAGTTGGCTCGGAGACTAACCGGCCTATCCACGGGCGAGGTTCATGTGATTATGATGCTTTCATCAGTATACGAGAGAACCGACACGCCGTGCGGCTCGGATACCGGAATAGCCGCGTACTTGCCCAAGCCCATCAATCAGGCGGAATTGCTGCACACCCTGCGCAACGTATTGATGGACTCCTCGGTCCCGTCGGCCCGTCCCCAGGACATACCCAGGTTTTCCATTCCGAGAACTCGACGGGGACTTCACATACTTCTTGCGGAAGACAACGCGGTCAACAAGAAACTGGCGGTTCGTATCCTGGAAAAGATGGGGCACACGGTGGTCGTGGCGGGAAACGGTAGAGAAGCCGTGGAGTTCTGGGAAAGCCAAGCGTTTCACCTCATTCTTATGGACGTGCAAATGCCTGAAATGGATGGGTTCGAGGCCGTTCGGATCATAAGAGAGCGCGAGCGGTCCGGCTCCCGCCACATCCCCGTAGTCGCCATGACGGCACATGCGCTCAAGGGCGACAAGGACCGCTGTCGGCAAGCCGGGATGGACGATTACATCTCCAAGCCGATAGATACGCGAAAGCTTTTCGAGTCCATAGAACGTATCGCCGACCGGCTGGAAAGATAGCCCCAATGTGGGCACCCCTAGTAGATCGTTTCAGAATCTTACGCTGTCACCGGGCCTTCAAATAGCCTTGCAGCGGCATCTTCACTGCGTCACATCCGGACATGGCCTCTTAGACCCACACAGGTCAACAATATGGGCCTAAAAGGCCACAGACGGTTTTGCCGGGCCGGAAGGGCATCAGGGAAGACTTTGGCTCCCGCGCCGGGTCTTTGAGCCCCGCTCACTTAACTCGAGTTGGTCTCTTGGGCCCTGGGGCATCGAGTGGGCGACAACGGCCAACAGCTTGATACTATGCGTTTTCCCGCTATCAACCAACCTGAGATCCGTTCGGGCACGGAAAATGCTTATCAGGGGTGAAAGGTTCAAGGCTCGTGCCCTCCGTTTTCGCGGTCGTTCGTGTTTGGGTTCGGCCGCGGACGGGCAATGAGGACACAAGGACATAGTCGAGCAAAAATTGATATTCATTACAATGGTTAGAGGTTATTACATGCGCTTTTCTTTAGTACTCACGGTAACAGTCGTGCTCCTGAATTTGGGCGCCGGTTTTCCGGCCGCGGTGGGAGCCAAGGACTTCAAGGTCGGCGTGATGTGGATGGAAAGGTCGAAAATGGCCAATGACGTCAGCACCGGACTCGTCCAGCGACTCAACATAGTCGCGCCGCAGATAGAGTTGACGATTCGAGGAGAGCTGCCCGACAAGACGGCGGCCGAGCGTGTATTTACGGAATTCGAGAAGACTTGTGACGGCATTGTCTGTCTGCGGTCTGACGGTGCGCAGTTCCTAGGATCAAAGAATCCTCGCGTCCCTTCGTTCGTAGGAGCATGTGCGGACCCGACGGAGCTCGGCGTCATCAAAGACCCGAAGAGGCCTGAAGGCAATATAACAGGCGTTACTTACCATGTCCCGTACGAGAAGCGGTTCCGAGCTCTGAAGAAGCTTTTCCCCAACGCAAAGAACATTTGCCTGGTCGCGCAATCGAGCCATCCCGCGGCCGAGATAGAAAGGAAAGAGACATCATCGCAATGTGCCGCCCACGGATTGGGGTATACGGAAGTGTTGGGCACGGACATAGCACACGTGATGCCGGATGTGGAAAAGATCTCGTCGAAGGTGGACGTGGTTATTACTGCAAATACCGGATTTCTATTAGGAAAGGTCGGATGTTTACTGCCGATCACAAACAAAAGCGGTGTCCCCATGTTCGCGTATTCCCGTAACCCGGTAGAGGCCGGAGCCGTCGCGGGCCTTGGGGCCGACGACATGAAGATGGGCGCACTCCTGGGGGACTCCGTGGTAGAGGTATTGGTAAAGGGCAAGCCGGTTACGGATGTTCCCGTCAAAACAGATCCGACTCCCAAGCTGTTCATTAATAAATCCGTTATGAAAACGCTGGGGCTTAATTTCTCGAAGGACCTGTTGGATGAAGCCACATTGGTGGACTAGCCGTTCGCCTCTTTCGGGCGCGAGCTGCGGGTTCCGATCCGTATGCGCGCGCCACCCCGGGATGGAATCCGATGCTGCCGAATCACCGGACCGCCGACCGGCATGGAAAAGATAGGGGAGACCGTCCCCGGCCCGGAGCCTTGATGATTACCACTCCGGAAATTTTTGGAGGAGATGGGTATATGACAATGAACGACCGAAAACGGATCCTCGTGGCGGATGATGAGTTACGCAACCGAAACCTGCTCCAGGCAATCCTTAAATCCATGGATTACGATTCCGAGACTGCCTGTGACGGGGCCGACGCCCTTGCCAAGCTCGATGAAAGTATCGACTTGGTACTGCTTGACGTCATGATGCCGGGCATGGACGGCTTCGAGGTAGCCCGAAACATACGCCGTGATCCCATTTGCGGCGACATTCCCATCATCATGGTAACCATTCTGACGGCCAGGGAAGACCGGCTAAAGGCTGTGGAAGTGGGGGTGAACGACTTCATATCCAAACCCATCGACAAGGTGGAGCTGCGTATCCGTATGGCTTCCTTGCTGGCGATGAAGGAGGCCCAGGATGAACTCAAGCGACACCGAGCGGACCTGGAGCAGATGGTGCGGGAGCGCACAGTGCTGCTACGCGAGAGCGAAGAGCGTCTCAGGGCTATATTTGAGGCGGCCCAGGATTGCATCTTCGTTCAGGATTGTGATCTCAGATACACCCACGTCAACCCGTTCATGGCCGGTCTACTGGAATCAACCGTGTCCGAACTGATCGGAAAGACGGACGATGACGTGTTTGGGGAAGAGGCGGGAAAACACTACCGAGAAATCGGATCAAGAGTGCTTCTGGGTGAGACCGTGGAAGAGGAGCGAACACGTTTGCTTAACGGGATCCCGGCCACATTCCTTGAAGTCAGGACTCCGATTCGTGACGAATCCGGGGCCATCACCGGGGTCTGCGGCATCGCACGCAACATCACGGAACGTAAGACCGCACAGGGGGCGACTCGCACCCCCCCCGCCCAACCCTATCCGTCCGCTGCTATGCGCTTGACTCTCGATAGGGCCGGCCTGGCGGCCAAGACGGACAGCATGATACTTCTTACGGGGGAAAGCGGTTGCGGC
>JAZDOF010001045.1:0-2373 GCA_043799015.1 Pseudomonadota bacterium
GGGGAGCTCGACGATGCCGCGATTGGTGAACAGATCGAGCCGATTCTCTCATCAGCTTTCGGGGCCCTGAGCCTCTCGATCCCCGGGGCCCAGGCGGCGGCCTCCATCGTGGTCAATTCCGTTTTCAGCGGGGCTGCCAACGCCTTCCTGACGCTGAGGGTCGGTATCATTGCCAGGCGCTACTGTGCAAGCCTCGTTTTGGCCGAGCGCCGGACCATCCGCCGCGCAGCCACCGCCGAGGCGTCACGAATGCTGGGGGGCATCGTGAGTCAAGGCACGGCCAGGATCTCGCGGGCACTCTGGGATGTCTCGAAGAACAAGATGGGCGGCACCTTCTCGGGCCTGACGGGCCTTACCAAAGACATCGGGGATTCCCTTTTAACGCTCTTCAAGGTCCGGAAGAGCAAAGACTGAGGCTGGGGTGCAGGGCGAACAGGTGATGCGCTACTACCGATTTTGCAACACTATCAGAGCCCACATTCCTTCCTGAAGTCCGCAAAACGTAAATCTCGCCGGAGATGCTGTATTTCAATGCGTAATGATCACCTCCATCGAGACCCCGACCACTCCTGCAAAGTCTACGTATAAACAGGACGTCGAGTTAATTACCCCGCCCACAGGGCGGGGCATCTTAAAAAAATAGAGGAGGGGGGTTGCATCCCCCATATCCCCGCTCCGCATTCATCCCCGTCCACAGGACGGGGTATTCTGCGGGAGAATCTCATAAACTTGGGTTAAAGCATCACAAAGCCAACCTTCGATCCCATCTATTAACCTTCACATAAGATCAAATTATTACCTGAATTAACCTGGTAATCATTAGGCATTGCAGTTACCAAAATTTAAGAACATTAGTATGAATATCTTCGGGTCATATTCCCCGCAGCTTACTATGTGGAGGGTCATTGAAAATTTATTATTTGCAGGGAAGAGGAAATGCCTTTCATCAAATGTACAGGTGGTCTTGGTTCTTAGGACAGGGGACAGGGATTTATAAGTGATAAAGCGCTTCTGGTTTATGGTCATGCCGCAGCCTGTTTCTTTGGTAGGGTGTTGAAGTAAACGACACCGGCGGAAGCTTAAGGGAATTGGGCTTGATGCAGCATGAAGGAATACAGGTTTTTCAATAATTTTATGGAGGAAGATACGTGATGAAAAAGTTAAAATCCAGATATTTCCTGAAAGCAATATCCATTCTCGGGATCGCCGTATTCGCCTTGAGCGCATGCGGAGGAGGGGGATCGGACACTCCCCCGACTCCCCCGTCGGCGCCCGCGAATCTGACGGCCGATGCGGGAGATAGCCAAGTCATCCTGAACTGGCCATCGGTCAGCGGCGCCGCCACCTATAACGTCTACTACGGAACATCCGCCGGCGTCACGACATCCTCGACGAAGATCACCGGGTCTGTCAGCGGGCCGAAAACCGTAACGGGCCTCACCAACGATACGCCGTACTTCTTCGCCGTGTCGGCAGTGAACGCCGCCGGCGAGAGTTCCTTGTCGGTCGAACGGTCGGCCACGCCGAGCACGACTCCGCCTCCAGGTGCTCCCACGAACATCCGTGGCTCGGCGGGGGGCAGCCAAGTCACCGTCAGTTGGGACAGCGTGGCCGGGGCGACCTCCTATAATATCTATTACGCCACAGCCGCCGGGGTCACGAAGGCTTCTGGAACGCCGGTCGCTGGAGTCTCCAGCCCCTACGATGTGACGGGGCTCACGAACGGGACGACCTATTTCTTTGTCGTAACGGCCGAGAATGGCAACGGCGAGAGCGGCGCATCCTTCGAAGTTTCGGTTAAGCCGATGGCAACTCCGCCGCCGGCGGCCCCCTCCCTCACGAGCGCCACCACCGGAAACTCCAAGGTAACGCTTGCCTGGATCTCCGTGGCAGGTGCGACCTCCTACAACGTCTATTACGGCACGGCCTCCGGGGTCACGAAGGCTTCCGGGACGAAGATCGCCGGAGTCTCCAGCCCCTACGATGTGACCGGACTTACGAACGGGACGCCCTACTTTTTCGTCGTGACGGCGCAGGACGCAAACGGAGAGAGTGCGGAGTCGAACGAACGGTCCGCGACGCCGTCGGCACCACCAGCCGCATTCAATCAGGCCGATCTCACAGGAACATGGCGCATGAATTTGCTGAAGAACGGCACCGACACCGAATGGGATCGTGCCAGGATTTCGATCAATTCCTCCGGGGTTGCGGCCTGTTTGTCAGTGGATGGCAGCTTTGCAGGGGGAAATACTTGCCCGAGTCCATTTGATTTGACGTTTACGATGAATACCACAACCGGCGTGATAACTCAAAGTGGCGACCACGCTGTAGACGACGGTGGTCACATGACGATGACATCGAATAAGAATTTCG
>JAZDOF010001058.1:0-2412 GCA_043799015.1 Pseudomonadota bacterium
GGGCGTTGTCGAATCCCAACCGCCTGCGAATCTTCTTGCGGCTGGTTTCCTGCTGCCCACCCGGGACCAAATGCAGCACCAACACCGCTCTAATGCAGTGCGTCGGCGAACTCGGCAAGGGTCTTGGGATTGATTCTTCCACCGTTTCTCATCACATCCGTGAACTCCGGCAGTCGGGCCTCATACGCATGGAGAGACGAGGAAAGAATATGTTGTGTTGGGTGGACCCTGAAACGGTGATTGCCGTCGCGAAACTACTGACCGATTGCACGCCGAGCGGCGGTCTTAACGAACGCGAAGACATCAGCGCAGGAGGATGTTAATGAATGGACCCGCTCTTGATGAAAGCCGGAAAGGGTGTTGTAAGGCCGAGCAAAACGACACAGCGTGTTGTCAATCACCTGATGGAGAGATGTCTTCGCACCGGTCTCCCGGACAAGCGTCTTGGAAAAACGGTAAAATCCTTGTTTCAGTAATCATCATCTTGGCGGCAATTGGAGTGGGAGCCCATTCTTTCGTCAAGGCAACCTCCGCTAAGTCCGACAACACCGGTTCAGGGAAGTCGTTCGCCGCCGGACTGTCGGAAAATCCCAACATGAGCCCGGGGGCCGGAAACCAGGATAAGATTGGGGCGAAACCCCAGGAGATACCCCTTCACCAGCCTCTTGATTCCTTGAAAACCCTCGACGCTCTTGCGGCCGATAAAGACGTCGTATTTCTGGTGCTGCCCGGTGAACCCACGCCTGCCCTCGACGCAATTCCAAAGCCATTGAGTATCGTGTCGAACAACCTATTGAATTCAGGACAAAGGGTCGGACTATTCACACTCAAACGCAACTCACCGGACTACGACCGATTGACTCGGCACTTCGCAATCAAGACTTTTCCCTTTGTGTTGGTCCTGGGGCGGCAGGGATCCGCGGCGACTCTATCGGGCGATATTACCGAAGCCGGTCTGTATAATGCCTTTGTCCAGGCATCGAAGCCCGTTTCTTGCTGTCCCGCTCCAAACAATGCCTCCTGCTGCCCGAAGTGATGGGGTTCCATAATGATCGAATGGTCCGCCGAGGTCTTGAAATCGTCCGCTCTTTCAGTTGTGGTCTTCCCTGCTGCTTTCTTGCTCGGATTAATGGGTTCCGTTACATCCTGCTGCAACCTTCCGTTACTTGGGGCCATTGCAGGATATTCGGGCACGATGGGACACGGCTCCGATCGTCGCGCTCTCTGGGTAGCCGCCTTTTTCTTCATGCTTGGTACGGTGGGAGCGTTCGCCGCACTGGGCGCGGTCAGCGGATTTATAGGGCTGGTTGCGGGGGCTTCTCTGGGATTGTATTGGAAGCTTTTCGCAGGATTTGTCTCCGTCTTGTTCGGGCTCGTGACCTTGGGCTTTCTACCGTTCGATTTTGCTAGGTTGGGATTCACGGGCAAAGCCTTGCGGAATCGATCATCGGGAGCAACCCTTTACGGGCTGGCGGTTGGAGGTGGAGCGGCCGCCTGCTCCGTGTGCTGCAATCCCGTCCTGCCGGTTGCCCTCATGGTTACGACTCTTCAGGGGCACACCCTTTGGGGCGCGGCCATACTCACTATCTTCTCCATCGGCTACAGCTTGCCCATGGTCGGGGTATTGGTCGGGCTGGGATTGGGATTCAGAGGGTTGACATCAGTCGTGCAGAAGATCAATCCCATAATCCAAAGAATCGCGGGAATTCTGCTGATCGTCGTCGGCTTCTATCTGTTGGCGACACCATGATGTAGGATAAATGAAAAGGAAGAATGGAATGAACGACCTTAAGGCTTCAGAGATAAGGGAATCGGTAAAAGAGAGATATGGGCAAATCGCCAAAGCCGGCATGTCGAAATGCGGATGCGCCCCATCCGGATGTTGTTCCGGACCCGCGAGTGAATCCCGGAGCACGCCGTCACTTCAGGTAGGGTACTCCGAGGAGGAAGTAGTGAAGGCCCCTGCGGGCTCGGATTTGGGGCTCGGTTGCGGCAATCCCCATGCCATGGCCTCTTTGAGGGCTGGAGAGACCGTGCTGGACCTCGGCAGCGGGGCTGGGTTCGATAGTTTTTTGGCGGCGGCGCAGGTAGGGACTACTGGACGGGTAATCGGGGTTGATATGACTCCCGAGATGGTTGCCGAAGCGCGTAAACATGCCCAAGCGGAGGCATACGATAACGTGGAGTTCCGTTTGGGGGAGATTGAAAATGTGCCCGTGTCGGACTCAAGCGTGGACGTCATCATGTCGAACTGCGTCATAAACCTGTCACCGGACAAACCCACGGTATACCGCGAAGCCTTCCGCGAATAGCGGCCGGGAGGAAGACTGGCCATCACGGACGTTGTCGCAACAGCCCCGTTGCCTGAAGCTGTTCGGAACGACCCAGGACTGTACTCATGTTGCATCGGAG
>JAZDOF010001061.1:0-2943 GCA_043799015.1 Pseudomonadota bacterium
CTGTTTGTCGATGAGGATGCCGTTCCTTCTGTCCGGCCCGGGGGACCATGCGTTGAGCAAGCTTATCTTTGTCGGCCCTACGACGGTTCCCATTTCCGCCATGTAACGCCATTGTTCGGTGTATCGGGGGTTGGGCGCACCGGCAAGCCCGGCGGGGTCCGACCAACGGTCCGTCCAAAGCAGCCACGCTCCCTCGGCGTTGAGGAAGAACCGGCCGTTGTTGTATTTAACGTATGCCGACCCGTGTGCCAGATCAGAATCAAGTGCGACGGCAGGCGCCGCGGGTAGAGGGTCCGCGGGGTTCTGCAGGACGGCTTCCGGCCCGACGTGATAGGAAACGAACGACCCTAAGAGACCCATATTCATGGGGCCTGCGTGGTAGTTGAGGAATGCGAGAAAATCCTTGGCCGTGGACCCGCCGATATCCGCTCGGCTGTAATACTGCCCTGGCACGGCAGCGCCGCCCACGGTGGTGAAGCCCGGGAGGTCGAAGGGATCAAAGCCGCCATAGGCCCCTATGCTGGAGCTGCCTGCAAACCGGTACGGGTAGAACGCGACCCCGATGTCCAGTGGGCCGTAAGACGCAACCACCGACAGGGATTCCGTGGTGGTGGAGTTTTCGCCGTCGTATTGAAGGCCGGTCGCGAAAGTCCAGGGTCGCTTACCGATACCCACGGTGCCGAAGGGTAGCTGCGCCGTGGCCCAGAACATGGTCCACTGACCTTCACTGAACGCGTTGTTTATTCCCGGCGCGTCCATGGTGAGGTAATCCGACGCAAGGGGATTACCGTACGTCCCGAGCCTGTACTTGCCCTTGAGTCTTATGGCCTCGTTAACCTTAAGAGTCGGCTCGAACTCCACGTTGAAGTAACTCCACCGTGCCGTAGAGCCGCTGACGATATTCGTGTCGAATTGGCCGCCGTTCCAGAAGTTGAGGTTACCGGCGGTGGTGCCGCCGCCGTTGTCCACGTTGGCTGCACCGAAGAACCCGTTGTTTCCCTGTTGAGAGTAGAACTCGTAAGTCCAGTTGAAGGAGCCGGTAAGCTCCAGTTCCCAACCATGTCCCAATCCAACGGAGAAACAGAGGCACGCAACAATCCCGGCCGCCCGGAAAAGCTTGCTGAGCCGTCGCATGTTCCCTCCTATTACAACACCCTAAAAAGAATACATGTCTATGTGGGTATCAGTGTGTCACGTATGCCGGGGTCGTGTCAACGTGTTTCTGCTGGTTTGTTGGGTCGGATGTCGATTATTTCCCGATCTATGGTCATGGAACGCCATGGCGGCCTGTTACGCCGACGCGCTTTCAAAAATGTAGGCCCTGGTGGAGTGTTGCAGATTCATCTTCGCTTTATTCCATTGTTTGTCGCCGCCGGCGTAGCGACCGGCGGTCGCCCAAGAGATCGAATAGGAGTGCTGTAAATGTAAACCTGTTCACCCACCGATCTGCTGGGGCACTGGGGACGTTCATAATGTCACCTAGCGACGTACATCAGGACGGAAAAACCGAGGCCGGTACCTGCGAGGGCATAGTCGAAATGCTTCATACGGTAGTGGTGCAGGATGTAGAATTTGCCCTTAAAGCCTCGGCATTTCATGGCCTCAAGTATCCTTCGGGACCTGTCGAAGCTACGAACCAGAAGCATGCCGACAAGATAACCGTACGCTCGGTAAGTGTGCATATCGGTCCGAGGCCTGAAGCCGCGCATTTTCATCGCGTTCGTCAATCGGTGATACTCGTCGTGGATGACGTGGACGTAGCGGAAACAGAAGAAGAACAGATGCACCAATTTGTCCGGAACCCACAAATGGCTCAACGCATGAACCAGCGTGAATATCTGAGACGTCCCGAGAAGAGCGATCACCATGAGCATTATGGAATTGGATTTCAGGGTTATGAGGAGGACCGAAATTACGCCTTCCCGTTGAACGGACAACGGCCCGACCGCGAAGATCGTTTCCCCGGGAGTGGTAAAGGGAAGGACCAACCACATGAACAGCACAAAGGCGTTTACCGGGGCGAGCCTCGTAAATACTTTCCCTGGATCGAGCCGTGCCGCACCCACCAAGACCAACGGCAGTATGAAACTTACCGCAGTTGCCGGCAAGTGGTGGTTCAGGGCCGTTACGATTGAAAACACCAGTGTTATGCAAATCTTCACCCTAGGATCCAAGTCATGAACCCAGGTGTTGCCTGTGGCGAATTCTTCCATCAGCATTGGGGGCCGTCCTTAACGAGGCGATCGATTTCTTGAGTAAAAAAAAGCGGCTAGTCCCACCAACCCCATTATCCACCCTATTCCTCCTATGACTTCGGATGGTTTGGGACCTTGCCGTTGCTCTTCCAACAAAGTCTTTTCAAGCTTACCTATTGATCGAATGATCGGTTCGAGCTTTTTGTCGAGGGCCGATTCTAAGGCAGCCTCCAACGCGGCCTTGTCCACCGCTGGGGTTGCCGTGGCAGGAGGCGTAGCCCCGGAAGGCGGCCCTGAAACAGGAGCGGCGCTTTCCGCAGGAGTCTCGGCCCTTTCCCCTGTGTCCGTCGGTGCCTGAACCGCCTTTGAAGCAGTGGGCAAGTCTGATGCGGCCAAGACATACTCGGCCTTGTGTCCGTCCCCGGTATCCACCACTACCTTCAGGCCGCCGGAGAACGTAGGCAAATCACCTAGCCGGAAGGCATAAATCCCTTCTTGGTCGGTTCGTCCTTCATTTACCTTCTTTGCGGTTCCATCGAAGACTTCCACACGGCAATCCCGGGCCTTGGCTTTTCCGCTGAAATACCCTTCCACGATCACCCGATCGCCTTCCACGTACGCAAACACGTTTACTTTATGTGCCCGTGCGGGTATTGATGCGAGCAACAGAAGGAAGATGGTCGCCGACATGAAGATGTGGCGCTTCATGCAGGCCTGATAGGATCCTTGTAGGCTCACCGAATATACT
>JAZDOF010001070.1:0-3422 GCA_043799015.1 Pseudomonadota bacterium
GCACATTGGGGAGGCCGAGCAACAACTGAAAGTCGGCGCCAAGAAGGAGATGGTCATGCAAGCGATATGGTTTGTCGGCCTTGTGTATTGTATGGTTGCTCTTTTTCCTGTCGGTTCCCTCGCCGCAGAGCCTGCGAAGGACGGGTGCCCGGCCGTGATAGAGTATATGACCAAGGGAAGGGCCATCGTACACAAAGTGAAAGGTCCTGAGCGGGACAAGCAACTTGAGGCATTGAAGGCCGAGTACGACCCCAAGATGCATTCGGCCCCCGCTGCCGCGGTCAAGCATGCCCATGCCTATATTGCCGAGGTAGTTCGCGCGTGGGATAAGGCGGGGCAGGATTCCGTGTATCAGATCTTGGTACAACGGGACGCGGCGTTCAAGGCTTGTGGGAAGAAACCGGAAGATGTGGGGTTCTAGTCATAGGCGTCAAAATAAGGCGACAGGTAGAAAAACAAATCCCCCCTGCCCCCCTTTACAAAAGGGGGGTAAGAGACCGAATCCTCCCCCCTTTTCTAAAGGGGGGTTGGGGGGGATTTCTCTGTGGATCTTTGCAACAAGGAAGAGCTGGCGGAATAACCACATGATATCATGATAATTGGACCGTTATTTCGACGCATAAGGAAGTTCTGTGGAACCGGCTTCTTTCCAAAAACCTCCGTGCTCGTTGGTGGGCGATCAATCGTGGAAATGAGTTGCCTTCCCTCTCAAACGCTTTTTTCAGTAAGAAATGTGTGGGAAAGTGGTGATCAAGGAGTTACAAATATGCGCTTAGCTGTTGTCGGCGTCTTGTCGTCACTCGTTCTCGTATCCGCGACGATCACCGGATGCGAGAAGTCTTCGCAGGGGCCGACGGCGCTGCCTGCGCCTGAAGTTGCCATAAGTCAACCCACGGTTAAGGAAGTCACGGATTATATTGAATTTACCGGGACGACTCAAGCGGTGGAATCGGTAGAGATCAGAGCCCGAGTCAAGGGGTTCTTGGATAAGATGAATTTTCAACCGGGAGCCCAGGTCAAAGCCGGTGACGTTCTGTTCGTTATCGACCCCAGGGAGTTCAAAGCAAAGGCGGATCAGGCCTCAGCCGCTTTGGAACAGGCACAGGCTCAGGAGAAGCTCGCCAAGTGGCGAGCGGAACGATCCAGAAATTTGAGAACCACGGGATCGGTTTCCGAGCTTCAGACACTCGAAGAAGAGGCGAAACACGACGTCGATAAGGCTGCCGTCGACAAAGCTCGGGCCGATTTGGAGAAAGTTGCGCTGGATCTTGAATTTACACAGGTCAAAACGCCCATCAATGGACGAGCGGGGACCAACGCCGTCGATGTGGGCAACCTGGTGGGTGCGAGTGACAACACGCTTCTGACCAACGTTGTGCGCGATGATCAAGTTTACGTGTATTTCAACATCAGTGAACGCGAGCTGCTCCAATACCGGCGCAAGTATCCCAGGAAGAGTGATGAGGAACGTAAGTCGGAGGAAGAAGCCAAGGTCTATCTGGCGCTTGCCGACGAGACCGACTTCCCTCACCAAGGCGTCGCAGACTATATCGACCCGCGTACCGATCCGGCTACCGGCACGGTGCGAGCACGTGCCGTGTTCCGAAATGAAACCGGCCTGCTTATGCCGGGCGTCTTTTCCCGAATTCGCGTACCGCTGGAGAAACGGTCGGCGCTGCTGGTCCCGGACGTGGCGGTGGGCATCGATCAGCGCGGGCAATACGTTTTGGTGGTAATCAAGGACAACGTGGTGGAATACCGGCCGGTCCAAACCGGACAGGCGGTTGACGGGATGAGGGTAATCAACAAGGGCTTGTCCAAGGATGATTGGGTGATCGTGAACGGGATCCAGCGGGCACGTCCGGGGGCCAAAGTCAATCCCACAAAGAGTCAACCGCCCGCGGCGGGCGCATCCGCCGGCGCTCAGCCGGGCAAGCCTTAAAGGAGGCCCGGTAATGCTCAGTCGTTTCTTCATTGATCGTCCGATTTTCGCGGGGGTAATCTCCATACTCATAGTCATCGCGGGTGCGGTGGCGGTTTTCACCCTTCCCGTAGCCCAATACCCCGATATCACTCCACCCGTCGTTCAAGTTTCAGCATCCTATCCCGGGGCCAACGCCCAGGTGCTTGCGGATACCGTCGCCGCGCCCATCGAGCAGGAGGTCAACGGCGTCGAAAACATGCTCTACATGGACAGCAAGAGTTCATCCGACGGCTCTTACGTTCTGTCCGTGACCTTCGAGTTGGGCACCAACGTGGACATGGCCACGGTGTTGACCCAGAACAGGGTGGATAGGGCCAAGCCCAAATTGCCGCAGGAGGTACAGCGACAGGGCGTCAGTACCAAGAAGGTGTCTTCGGCGATGGTTTCCGTCGTTTCGGTGTATTCGCCGGACAACCGCTATGACGATCTTTTTATAGCCAACTACGCGGTTATACGCATCAAAGATGAGTTGAGCCGAATTCGCGGGGTCGGCGATGTGGCCATGTATCCGTCAAAAGACTATGCCATGAGGATTTGGCTGGACCCAAACAAGCTTGAATCCAGAGGACTCACCACCAACGACGTGGTGTCCGCGTTGCAGGAACAAAACGTGCAGGTCGCAGCCGGCCAGATCGGTGTGGAACCCGCTCCCAAGGGGCAATTGTTCCAACTCAACGTCGAGACCCTCGGTCGCTTGAACGACGCCGAGCAATTTGCCGACATAGTAGTAAAAACCGGCGAAGGCGGTCGTGTGACCCAAGTCAAGGATGTCGGTCGCGTCGAGCTTGGAGGCAAATCCTATGCCACATCTTCCAAGCTGAACGGCAAACCTGCCGCGACCATCATCGTGTATCAGGCACCGGGCGCTAATTTGCTTCAGGTTGCCGATCAGGTCTCATCGACCATGGCCCGCCTCAAGAAGGATTTTCCGGAAGGCTTGGATTACAAGTTCATCTACGAGATATCCGATTTCATCCGGTCATCCATTCACGAAGTGGTGAAGACGCTTCTTGAGGCTTTCATCCTGGTGTTCCTCGTGGTCTTCGTGTTTCTTCAGGACTGGAGGGCCACGCTGATCCCGGCCATTACCATACCTGTTTCGCTCATCGGCACCTTCGCTGTTATGACTTTGATGGGTTTTTCGATCAATATGGTCACATTGTTCGGTCTTGTCTTGGCCATAGGCATCGTGGTCGACGATGCCATTGTGGTGGTCGAGAACGTCGAGCGAAACATGAGGGAATTCGAGCTCGGGGTCCGTGAGGCCGCTATACGGTCCATGAATGAGATCACCGGCGCGATCGTAGGCATCACCTTGGTCCTCATGGCGGTTTTTGTTCCCGCCGCTTTCTTGCCCGGCATTACGGGTGAGTTGTATCGGCAGTTTTCGTTGACCATCGCAGTCACAACTTTCTTCAGCGCCCTAAATGCGCTGACG
>JAZDOF010000729.1:0-2632 GCA_043799015.1 Pseudomonadota bacterium
CGCGGGATACCACATGCTCGGCAAGCAAACCCAAAAAGCTTGCTTTGATCTTTATTACCGAACAAATCCCGACAACGGCGGCTTTTGCGTTTTTGCCGGTCTTGAAAGCGTCATCGAATACGTCAATAATCTGGGGATGCATGCCGACGATCTCGAGTACCTGCGAGGCCTTGGGATATTTTCAGAGGAAGCGTTAGACCGTCTTGCCTCCGGCATCAAGTTTACCGGAGACATCTGGGCCGTACCGGAAGGGACCGTGGTCTTTCCCAACGAACCGCTGCTCAGGGTCACCGCGCCCATAGGAGAGGCTCAGATTCTCGAGACCACCATGTTGGCGCTCATCGGTCATCAAACCCTCATAGCCACTAAGGCGGCCCGGCTTTGCATAGCTGCGAAGGGCGATCAAGTGATCGATTTCGGCACTCGCCGGGCACATGGAGTCGGAGCCGCACTTTACGGGGCGAGGGCCGCGTATATAGGCGGTTGCTCGGGTACTTCCAACGTAAAGGCGGGCAAGATTTTCGGGATCCCTACAAAGGGGACTCACGCTCACAGTTGGGTGGAGAGTTTCGACTCCGAAGAAGAAGCGTTCCGCGCTTACGCCGCGGTTTACCCGAAAAATTGCGTGTTCCTGGTGGACACGTACGACACCATCGAGGGCGTGCGTGCCGCGGTCAGAGTGGCCAAGGAGATGAAGACCGCAGGTCATGCTCTCATGGGTATCCGTATCGACAGCGGAGACTTGGCGTATTTTTCCAAAGCCGCCCGTTACAAACTGGACGAGGAGGGCTTCCACGAGGTCAAGATCCTTGCATCGAGCGATCTGGATGAATGGATCATCGAGAGTCTCAAGGAACAAGGAGCTAGAATAGATGTGTGGTGCGTGGGCACTCGGCTTGTCACGTCATACCAGACCCCGGCCCTCGGTGTTGTTTACAAGTTGATGGCCGTGAGTCGCGGAGATGGACGGATTGTACCCACCATAAAGATATCCCAGAATCCCGCCAAGGTTACCAATCCCGGAATCAAGAAGATCGTTAGGTTTTTCAACGGGAATGACCGAATGCTCGGCGATCTCATCATGGCCGTGGACGAACCCGTTCCGTCCGGGGGACCGGTCAAGGTCCATCATCCCATGTATGACTACATGAAAAAGACATATAGGCCCCCGTACTCCGCAACGGAAATCATGGTCCCGGTATTCAAGAAGGGCCGACAGGTCTATCGACCGCCGGCCTTGGTGGAAGCTCGGAATAAGGCCCGATTCGAGATCGAAGCACTTGAGCCCGAGTACAAGCGCTTTGCGAACCCTCACATTTACAAGGTGTCTCTTTCAGGAAGATTGCATAGGGTCAAGAAGCGCTTGCTGGATTACCACCACATGCCCGGACCGACGGCCGAAGGGCGGTAGGGACTCAAGCCGGGCATCGACTTGCCTCCTCGGTCTTTAGATTGTAAAATTAGTGTTCTGTCTTAAGTACTGATGGGACCTTTCGTAATTAGGTTAACATATCGTCGATCCGAACTCGTGTCGCGCCGCCACGGCCGTGTGAGAACCGTGGAATAGCGTAGCGACAATTCTTAAACTCGATATGAGATTAGTCGGGAGCGGGACTCCATGGCCTCCTCCGATAAGAAGCGAATCAGCGCATCACTTATCCTGTCGGACATCCGTTCAGGGTTGGATGACGCGCGCCTCATGAGCAAGCACGGCTTGTCGGAAAAAGCCCTTAACTCGGTTTTGGCCAAACTGACTGCGGATGGGCATTTGTCCGAGGCTGAAATAAAGGCCCGTGGCAGCTCCGGGCAAGGGCCCCATCCGGACGATGCGCGGTCGCGATGCCCGTCTTGCGGTTCCTCACTGCCCTCGCAGGCTGCCGAATGCCCTACCTGCGGGGTGGTTATCGCCAAGTTCACGGCCCGCCAGGAAAGACAAGGGCCCATCCCCCCCGACGAGACCGAAGGGGATACAGGTAAGGGGTTAGGCCGGATCGTGGTAATGTGCCTGGTAATGACCGCTTTCTTGGTGGGGGCTCTCTTGTTGCTTTGGCCGAGAGGCAAGGACGATCAAGGTTCCCCTGCGGACGCAACTGCAACCGGTTCGACAAGCCCCCCGGCAACCGTGACTCAGGCGGCCGGGGACAAGGGGAGCTTGATATACCTTCAATTCTCCGGCGACGGATTCCCCCTCGGATTGTCGGTTTCGGAGGGATCGGGAATACACTTGTTCGATACGCCCAGTCCGGACCAAGGCTTCAAGAAGTTGCCGCCCGAAACCGAGGCAAAACGTCACTACGACCAATTCACCGTAGCCGGGAGAACATTCCTCGTCCTCACCGAGGAATCGAAGCCGCCCAAGTTTTATCTTGACGCGAACGGAAACGGCGACCTGACCGACGATCCAGGACCTTTTGTCGGAGAAGGGCCGAATTTGGTGCCGAATCACTACAAGCTTCTACTCCCGTACAGGGGTGAGAAGCGCGGAGTCCCGTACAGAGTTTGGATGTTCCCCAGCCGCATGGGCGGCGTCAGGTTCTATCCCAAGTGCCACCGTCACACGCTCATCGAGATCAACGATCAGGATTACCCCGTGGTCCTTTTCGACGGCAACGCCGATGGAGACTACTCGAAC
>JAZDOF010001095.1:0-6955 GCA_043799015.1 Pseudomonadota bacterium
TCGGCGCCTATCTTCAGCGAGTGGAGGCAGGCGAGACCGTGGTCATTCTGCGTTCGGGGCAACCGGTGGCCGAGGTTAAGGGGATCACGAAAGGGACCTCGGAGCTTAGGCCGTTTGGTTTGTGCGCGGGAGAGTTTACCGTCCCCGAGGACTTCGATGCCCCGCTGCCCGAAGACATCCTAAATGATTTCGAGGTATAAAGAGGCGGTACTCCGGGCAATAAGGGCTTGCCTCCCTCAGTTCAGGTCAGCGTAGGGCCTTTGTCTTCGGCGGTGCTCATCAGGCGTTTTCTCCAATAAAAGGGATGCCTTTTCTGATGGGCGAACGCTACGATTCTAATTCGATCGGGGTGTGGAACGTAGACTATGTTGTACGGGAAGCGTCGGAAAGACTTCCAGCGTGCCCTCCGGCCGATCTTCGTCGAGGCCGAAGGATTCGCTGCGATGCGATCAATCAAGAGCTGCGCTTCCTTGAGCAGTTCAATACCAAGGCCCGGCTCACGAGCCTCGTAGAACTGCGCTGCTTCGATAATCTCCGCGCCGGCCTCCGGGTGAAACGAGATCAGCATTTGGAGATAGCTGCATGGGCTCGCCGAAACACCTCGTCTGCCGGGATCTCTTCGACCAAACCCTGTTCCAGCTCATCCAGACGTCGTTCGGCCTCTTCAGCCCACAACTCCGCGATTTCCGCTTCGGTCGGCTCATCGAGGGTCCCGAGTATCCACTGCGCAAGCACGGCACGTTCGCTTAAATCCAGCTTGCCGATCTCGACTTGGAGCTCTTCCACTTTCACGTTACCCTGCCCTCCTTCTTCATGCCCGGTCCGGAATCCAGAATAGCAGACCCTGTATGAAATAGACACCGTTGCTCACTCCCGCCGCCGATGTCCGTCGCCGCCCGATAAGGCGCTTGAAAAACTCGGATTAATACGGGAAAACGGGAATAGACGGACCTGTTCAAGCTTTGAGGATGTCAAATTGGGGGTTGGTGAGGCGCTCATCTCCATGTACCCACCACACCCACACATGTGTATCCAATAGAATCATCTCAGGGTTTCCCATTCCTCTTCGGCAACACCCTCAAACGGGTCGACGTATCGCACCGGCTTCCCGCGCAGGGAGTAGCGTCCCTCTTTTCCTTCGCGTTGCTCACGGCTGCGGATGATGACCTCGACCTCGTCTCCGGCTCGCAAAGGTAATCCCTTTATAATGAGCGATCCGTCGCTCGAGACCGTTGTTTCCATTCTGTAGTCCGGCATGTCTCCCCTCGTTCTTCGCGTATACACCACCTAATGAGCAGAATAACAGAACTCGCGTCACGATAAAACCATCCACGGCATCGGCTGAAGGCAAGGTTCGCCTTCCCTTGGGCTGTTCCGCTTTCCTCCTTCATCCCCACCCGCCCCACGCGGGTTTCATCGTTGACAAACGGGTTCAAAAGACGGATCATACGCCGGAATTCGTCCAAGTACCCTTCGTTGGAAGCGAAATCGAGCGGTGACGCGAATCCGGTTTGTAGTAAGGAAGGCCGACATCGGTCACGGATGTGACCGTGCATACGAATTTTTTTTCGAGATGCACACAAGACGGATCGGCTGAACCAAGCCGGTGGGTCCCGTAGATGAAGCGAAGGCGTTCCTCTGTAGGCATACGAATCGAATGCGCATCCAAACCCTGCACTCTTTTTTGATGGAGGTAGCCCATGGCTGATGCAGAGCGCAAAATATTGGTGGTCGGCGGCGGGATAAGCGGCATTACCGCGGCCGTCGAAGCCGCCGAGGCAGGCGCTGAAGTCATCATTGTTGAAAGGAATCCCTACCTGGGAGGACGTGTAACTCAACTCAATCAATACTTCCCCAAATTGTGCCCACCCGCGTGCGGACTGGAGATCAATTTTCGGCGTATTAAGAACAACCCCAAGATCAGTTCGTACACGCTGGCGGAAGTGGAATCCGTGTCGGGAAAGCCCGGCGACTATGAAGTCACCGTGGTCTTGAAGCCGCGGTACGTTAACGGGAATTGCACCGCATGCGGAAAGTGCGGCGAAGTCTGCGAGACCGAGATCCCGGACCCGTTGAATTTCGGAATGAACAAGGTCAAGGCCGCCTATTTGCCCCATGCCATGGCCTATCCTTTCCGGTACGTCATTGACCCGTCCATCATCGGCACGCCGGAAGCCGAGAAATGTGCCGCGGCCTGCACTTACGGCGCGGTGGAATTGGACATGCAACCGGCAAAGTTGACGTTCAAAGTCGGCGCCGTCGTTTGGGCCACCGGCTGGGACCCCTACGATGCCGGCAAGATAGACTATCTGGGCTTTGGTACCCTCCCCGACGTGGTCACCAGCGTAATGTTCGAGCGCATGGCCGCGATAACCGGGCCCACCAAAGGTAAGCTCCTGCGGCCGTCCGACGGCAAGGAGGCCAAGACCGTCGCTTTCGTGCAGTGCGCCGGGTCTCGGGATGAGAACCATCTCAAATACTGTTCCGGCATCTGCTGTCTGGCTTCGCTCAAGCATGCAACGTACGTTCGTGAGCGATATGCGGACTCACAAGTGTACATGTACTATATCGACGTGCGTGCCATGGGCAAGTACGAAGACTTCTATACCCGCGTGGACCAGGACGAAAACATCACTCTGATCAAGAGCAAGATCGCCCGCATCACCAAGGACCCCTCGTCGGACGGGCTTTTGCTCGAGGGCGAAGATATCGGGAACGGCAATATCATAAGGCAGGTGGTTGACCTGGCCGTGCTGGCCGTTGGTATGGCGCCCGGAACCGCGACGGTGAAGCCTTCACTGGAGATGGAATACGACGAGTTCGGCTTTGTCGTCGGGGACGGCGCCTCGGGCATCGTTCCCGCGGGGTGCGTCAAAGCCCCCATGGAGGTGGCGGCTTCTATTCAAGACGCTACAGCCGCGGCATTGAAGGCCGTTCAACGGACTATGGGGAGGTAATGATTCCATGGATCAGAAAATTGGCGTGTACCTGTGCTCGGGCTGCGGTATCGGTGAGGCAGTCGATATGGAAGCCCTCTCCACAGTTGCGAACAAAGAGTTCAAAATAGCCAAGTGCATCGTTCACCCGGCCCTTTGCGGTGCTGAAGGGGCCGGCCTCATACGAAGCGACGTCGATACGGGTGCCGTGAATTGCATGGTGATCGGCGCGTGTTCCGGTCGAGTCAAGAGCGATGTGTTCGCCTACGATCCCATGACCACGGTCTTGGAACGCTGCAATCTAAGGGAGCAGGTGGCATGGAGCCAGCCTGCCGGTCATGAAGATACCCAAATGATGGCCGAAGACTACGTGCGCATGTCCATCACGCGTGTGCAAAAGACAACCCTGCCGAAGCCCTTTCTCGAAGCGATGGAGAAAACCATCCTCGTGGTGGGCGGCGGCACGGCCGGACTCAGTGCCGCATTGGATGCGGCCGATGCGGGCTATTCGGTGACTCTGGTCGAGAAAGAGCCGGAGCTCGGCGGGATGCTCCGAAAGTGGAAAGCCGAAACCCCCACCAAGCCCCCGTACCTGGAGCCCGAAGAAATCACGATTCAAGAAACCATCGACAAGGTTAAGGCCAACTCCAACATCACGGTCTTCACCGGAACCACCATCGAAAAGGTTGCCGGCGCGCCCGGGATGTTCGACGTCACCTTGACCAACGGAGCCGGAGCCCAAAAAGCGGGAGCCATAGTCCTGGCCGCGGGATGGAAGCCGTACGACGCGGCAAAGCTGGAACACCTGTCCTACGGGAAATTCCCGGACGTCATCACCAGCGTGCAGTTCGAGGAAATGGCCAAGGCCGGCACCATCACCTGCCCCTCGGACGGGGCCGAGCCTTCGGTGGTCGCTTTTATTCAATGTGCCGGCTCTCGTGACGCCAACCATCTCCCGTACTGCAGCGCGGTTTGCTGTCGTGTGTCCCTCAAGCAGGCACAGTACGTGAAGGCCCAAAACGAAGAAAATAAGGTCTTCATATTCTACAAGGACATGCGTACTCCCGAGCAGAGCGAGGAGTTCTACAAGAAAACCCAAAAGGACGGCGCGGTCTTCGTAAAGACCGATACCTCAAAGATCACCATAGGTGAAGGTTCGGAAAAGAAGCTCAGCATCGAGGCGACGGATGAGCTGCTCCGGGAGCCGGTTTTTGTCGAAGCCGACCTCGTGGTGCTCGCCGTCGGTATGCAACCCGCCGTACTGGATGATCCCGTCCTCAACCTTCAGTACCGCCAAGGCCCCGCACTGCCGGAGCTCAAGTACGGGTTCCCCGATTCGCATTTCATTTGCTTCCCTTACGAAACCAGACGGACCGGCATCTACGCCGCAGGTTGCGTTCGACAGCCCATGACCGCGAGGCGTGCCGCGAACGACGGCACCGGTGCGGCCCTTAAGGCTATCCAGTGCGTTGAGCTTGTCACCCAGGGCATGGCGGTACATCCTCGGGTCGGCGACCTTTCCTACCCCGAGCTGTTCATCACCCGCTGCACCCAGTGCAAGCGCTGCACGGAGGAATGCCCGTTCGGCATGTACAACGAGGACGTAAAGGGCACTCCGCTGCCTCACCCGACACGTTGCCGCCGCTGCGGCATTTGTATGGGATCCTGTCCGGAGCGAATCATATCTTTCCCCAACTATTCCGTCGACATGATCGGCTCCATAATCAAATCGGTCCATGTGCCCGACGAGTACGACGAGAAGCCTCGCGTTATAGGCTTCATCTGCGAGAACGACTCTTTTCCCGCAATTGACATGGCAGGTCTGAATAAGCTGAACTACCCGCCCTGGGTACGGTTTATACCCTTGCGTTGCCTCGGCTCCATCAACCTGGTCTGGATCGCGGACGCGCTTTCAAAAGGCATAGACGGCGTGCTCCTGTTCGGTTGCCGCTTCGGCGACGATTACCAGTGCCACTTCGTCCAAGGGAGTGAATTGGCGAACACCAGAATGGAAAAGATCCGTGAGACCTTGGACC
The DNA here is from genome assembly GCA_043799015.1 of Pseudomonadota bacterium. Classification (GTDB taxonomy): domain Bacteria; phylum Desulfobacterota; class Desulfomonilia; order Desulfomonilales; family Desulfomonilaceae; genus JAZDOF01. The sequence continues at coordinate 4,973 of JAZDOF010001095.1, forward strand.
GGCTGGTCCTTGAATCGGATCGTATACGTTTCGAGCAGTTGGCCATCGATGATTACGAACGAATTCCCAAGATCATCGAAGAATTCACGGCTAAACTGGTAGAGCTGGGACCAAACCCGTACAAGGGCTTTTAGTCGAGTCAGGGAAGCGAAGGACAAACCATGGAACCAAGAATACCTTTTCTTGAAGTAAGTGACGCCATAGTGTATTCCGGGGCCGAAACGCTGTACTGGTGCATGCAGTGCGGTCTTTGTACGGGGACCTGCCCGTATCGCCTGGTAACGGGCGAAGCCTCGGATGAATTCAACATAAGACTTGTTCAGCACATGGGCCAACTCGGCCTGGAAGGGTTCGAATCCGAAAACTGCCTCTTTGCCTGCACCACCTGCCGTGCATGTGTCGATGTGTGCCCCCGAGGCGTGGAAATCATCGGCAATGTGGTCGGTATGCGGAGAATGCTGGCCGAGGTGGGCACCATCCCCGGGAGTCTCAAACCCATCGTCGGCAGCCTCCATTCCCAGGGCAACCCCTGGTCCGGGCAACGCGACAAGCGTGCGGATTGGGCCAAAGAGGCGGACGTGCCCCTGTTCTCGGAAAATACCGAGTATTTCCTCTTCGTATGCTGCACATCCTGCTTTGACGTACGTAGCCAAAAGATCGCCCGTGCAGTGGCCAAGGCGCTGACCGCCGCGGGCATCAGCTTCGGCATCATAGGAAATGAGGAAAGTTGTTGCGGTGAAGCCATCCGCAAGGTCGGCGACGAGCAGCTCTTCCAGAAGCTGGCGAATTCCAACATAGCCCTGTTCAACGGCAAGGGCGTGAAGAAGATAATAACCACTTCACCTCACTGTCTCTTCACGTTCAAGAACGAGTACAAGGAGTTGGGCGGCGAGTATGAGGTATGCCATTACTCGGAGATCCTCGCACAGGCCGCTGCCGCCGGTAAACTAAACCTGGCGGGTGATGCGGTGGGACCCGTGGCCTTCCACGACCCGTGCTATCTCGGCCGTCACAGTGAAGTGTACGATGCGCCCCGTGATTTGATGAAGGCGCTCCCCGGTTCCGATGTCAAGGAACTGACACGCACCAAGAACAAGAGCGTTTGCTGCCAGGGCGGCGGCGGACGGGTGTGGATGGAAACCCGTGCGGGTGAGCGGTTCGCCGAGCTGCGGATATCCGACGCATTGAATTCGGGTGCCAAGACCCTCGTGACTTCCTGCCCTTACTGCATTACAATGCTGGAGGACTCCTGCAACGTGATGGGTAAAGGGTCGGAACTGCGAGTCATGGAACTCTCGGAGCTCATCGCGGAGAAACTGTAATCCCCGGGATGGCAAAGGGCAAGCTTTGTCCTTGATTTCGGGGGCCCTACATCGCAGGGGCGGGCCTCCCGGTCCGTCTCAAAAGTCGTGACGAGTTCGTCACAGTAGCACGATTCACGTAGGGGCGGGGTTTATCCCCGCCCGTCGGCCGGGCATCCAAGGAGCGGGCGGGGATAAACCCCGCCCCTACCGATGCTTTTCAGCATCGCGCACAGAAGGACGTGAATCGCCGAGCCCGGCGTTGCACCTCGTTGCCTGCCGATCGTGTTACGATTGTCGGAACGCTTCGGGTTTTGAGACACTCTCTTCCGGTCCGTACCTCGATGATCCAAGGGATGCATTTACGGGAACCATAATTGAACGCTTACGAATTATTGCTTGTTCACCGTACCGAAGATGGGGGCTTAATGGTTGAATATACTAAGACGAGGAAGACACCCGATAAATCATGGCCAAGCGACCATCAAAATACACAATTCTGTTTGCCGACGACGAACCGGACTTGCTGTGGGGCCTGGGCAGGCATTTACTGCGGAGCGGGTTCTCCGTGATAACCTGCCTGGACGGAGCCGAAGCCGTCGAAATGCTCAAGAAACGGGACTTCGATCTCCTTATTACCGATCTTCTCATGCCGAAATTGGACGGCTTCGGTTTGCTGGAC
>JAZDOF010000004.1:0-8169 GCA_043799015.1 Pseudomonadota bacterium
TGCGGTGGGCCGGGCGCCGGCCCCGTCCGTGGAGGACTGCATTACCGGACCGCCCCGAATGACTTCAGCAGCTTGCTCATCGCGTGATTTTTCCTCGATTCGGCAATCTCAAGCGGTGACGAACCGAGCGAACCTCCCCCGGCATTGGGGTCCGCACCCGATTTCAGTAGGAGTTCCACAACCTTGCTCGATCCCTTTGCCGTTGCATAGGCCAGCACTGGGATGCCGGCGGGATCGACGGCGGACGGATTTCCCCCTTTCTTCAGCAGTAGCGCAACCACTTCCGGACGATCCACAAATACTGCGTGCCAAAGCATGGGTGCGCCGCCCGGACCCTCGGCATTCGGATCCGCCCCTTTGTCGAGCAGTATTTGAACGGTCTCAACGTTCCCCTTTTCGATGGCGCGCCAAAACAGCTCGGGCTCGATGGTCGCGGCCCCCTCCAATAGGAATTTCACGGCTTGAAGATTGTTATTGTCGATCACCTGGTGCAATGCTTCCGGGTCAACCTTGGCCCCGTTCTCCAGCAGCACACGGACCACATCCATGTGCCCCTCGACTACTGCATGCGTAAGCGCCGTCCATCCCCGGTCCGCGTCCTTGACATCCGTAACCGCACCGTTTTCGATGAGCAGTCTTACCGCGGCGGCATGACCACGAGCCGCTGCCAGGATTAACGGGGTCCTTGATTCCCTATCGGCGCAATTCACATATGCCCCCCCCGCCGACAGAACCCTAATCGACGACGGATCGCCTGCGGATGCCGCAATGTGCAGAGCGGATCGACCGTTTTCATCCTTGGAATCGGGATCGTGACCCTGGGCGATCAGTTGAGCGAGCCTGCGTGCATCTCCGTCACGGGCTGCATCGAGCAGCGGGGGTAGGGCGCCGGAAGGGGATGCGGCGCCGTCCCGGGAAGCCGCGATGCGAGGGGCGTCATTGGCGGCCGTTTCGTGGGCCGATAGTACCCCGGCGGGCCTATGGCCCTGGTAATTCCCTCCCTCGTCGGCCGTTTCCCCTCGAATGATCGCCTCAACCTTTTTCCGTCGAAGCGATACGGCCCAATCCAATGCAGTCCTACCATCCTTGTCCGTGATATCGACTCCGGCCCCATGTGCGGACAGAAGCTTCACGATGCGTTCGTATCCGGCCTTGGACGCTAGAATCAGCGCCGTGCGACCGCCGTTATCGGAAGCATCGGGCGATGCCCCGTGTTTCAAGAGGTAATCGACGATTCCCTTGCGACCACGCTGAGCAGCCCGGACCAAAGCGGTGGCACCATCTTTACGGTCGCGGCCGTCTATTTCGGCACCTCGCTCGAGTAGACGCACCATAAGCTGCATATCTCCTTCTCCGGCCGCGGCAATCAACCTTGAGTCGGCCGAAGCGGAAAAGGCCGCGGAGCTTGCGATCAGCGAGATCAGCAATGTCGTGAGCAGGGTGTATCCGGTCATGGCGGCCACATTTCTCCGCAACCAAAGACTTCGTTCCGTCTCATACCATTGCCCATACAATCAGGTAATTCCGAATCGGTATCCGTCGAAGCGATTACCTCCGCGTGGTCCCCACGTTAACGGGGGACAAAAGCTCCCTCCCAGTCTATGAGGCGGGTAAGGGAGGGGTCTCTTCGGTCATTACCGGTTTGAGAGCTCATTGGTGTCAAATATATAATGAAAACTGATTCCAGCGCATGATGAGTCTGCGTGCCATGGCCGCAAGGATGCCGGATTCCCCGGCTTCGATCTTTCCGATGCCTCTCATGCCGGCCTTTATGTAATTAGGTGCGGATTCGAAGGCCGCCTTGACGGGGTACACGTTTCCCAAACGTGGAAGTACCGCGGCCATGGGCGCTATTTCAGCCACTCGAACGCCGTAACCCGTGCCTGGTTCATTGTTTAAGTAAATCACGCCCTTTTGACCGTTCCGGACCGAACTGATCCTTTCTTCCGGCACATACACCACAACCCACAGATCATCAGGGGCTACGATCTCGCAGAAAGGCTCACCCGCGCGAAACTTCTTTCCCACCAGCGTTTCAACTTCTTTGGTTATGACCGTGCCGGCGGCAGGGGCCGTGACCTCGATGAAACGCGTTTTCCACTTGAGATAATTCAGCTCTTCGAGAACACTCGTCCTTTTCAATTCCACCAATTGGCTCTCGGCCAGCTTGGCCGGTTCATTTCCCGATTCTCGTTTCAGCAGGACCATCTCTTGGGTACTTACCTCAGATTTCCGTTCCGCGACGCGTATTTCGTGGTCAAGCCCCTTGCGGTCCAACACGGCGAGAACTTGGCCTTTTTTTACGCTCGATCCCTCCGTCACCCTGATCTCGTCGATTAGGCCGTCTATCTTTACAAACGCCACATGTTTGTCTCTGGGCGTGATTTCCGCCTCTCCGCCTACGGTGAGTCGCACGGGGACGAACAGGAGGACCGCGGCCGTAACCAGAAGACCGCCCAGGACGCAAAGGGCACGTCCACCGATGCGCCTGCCGCTGGAGCGTCCCGGTGCCGCGATCAATTCCCGGAGTCGCGGCTGTTGTTCAAGCAGCCACTTCTCGGAAAGGGCGGATGCGAGAAACGGCGCTATGCTGAGAAGAGTCAGAATGCCGATACGGTCGGGCATGGTGCCCTCATGGAACTCCAGCAACACGTGCGCTAGTACGTTGTTGCCGTGCTTCAAAGGGACTCCGAGGAGGAATGCGCACCCTGATGAGTCCATGAATGAAACCAGGATCTCCCTGGTCTCGGCCGGCAGGTCTGCCTCGGAGAGTTGCCCCGCGTCCGCATCCTTGGCGAGAAGAAAGCCCCGATCAAGCTCGCGAAGCAGTTGGGCGAGTTCCGTAACAGCGCCGAAGAACTTGGATTTCTCCTGTAGGACCGGTTGGTTGGTTGCTGCGGCAAAACGGGACTTGCCGCGGAAATGGGTGATTATGACGGCACGATCGAAGGGGACGAGAGAATGTATGTCATTGGTCAGTATAAATAGCAGTTCATCAAGGGATTCCGATTGGATGGCCCTCTTGGACAGCTCCAGTCCGGACGCCAGTGCTTTCCGTTTCGGATCCTGCGTCCGGTCGGACCCGCCGCCGGTGTCGTCCATGGAGGCTGGGGTGGGGAGACCTTGATTATCGCCGGCCATTTCATTCCTGTTACAAGAAGGATTCCCTGTTGAAGGTTCTCACGATGTGACCGTAAACCCGCATAAGCGCGCTGCGCGGGGGAAAAGATACGGCCATTCGTCCCGTCATTCCCAGCGGAATGGAACCACATTCCTGGGCCAAGGGGATCGAGCAGTCGTATTGGGGTTCCAGCGGGGTTTCTCTATGCCCATCATCACGGAGTTCAGTGGCCAATTCCCCGCCGAACTTACCGGCAAAAGGAGAATTGCGTAGGTCCACCTCGCTGTACGACCTAATCGCATCGATTCGCCCGGCAATTATATTTCCCCGTCCCACGGGAAACCATAGTTCCACATGGTCGCCTTCCCGGATGACATGAACGTCCGTATCGGGAACAAGGGCCCGGGCCACGCACTCGTCGGCCGATTGAAGCTCTCCTACGACGGCTCCTTCCCCGGGCTGGAACCCGTTCTGAAGCCTGTAATCAAGACGCGTTACAACACCCTGAAATGGGGCTTTGGCGCCGGTATCCGCGAGCAGTGCCTGTTCTTTCAGAAACCGGATTTCATCTTCGAGAGCCAGCCGCTGAGGGATCTTTCCCTCCACCTTGGAGCGCTCCTTTTCGTCGAGCTGGAGCAACTGGATTTCCCTGTCAACCGCCCGCGCCTGCATTTGTACCTGCTCCAGCTTCAGGCGAAGTAGTGAAGTGTCGAGCTTGAACAGGGGCTCTCCCGGACGGACGCTTTGTCCTTCTCTCACATACACGTCTTCAACCATGGTAAGGAGCGGGACGGTGAGCTTTCGGATCTTCATCGATCCCACGAAACAAGGATAGACGGACTTCGACGACCAGGGGACGCACAACAACGCCATGATCGCGGCCAAGCCGATTCCGAACACGACCGAACCGAAGAGCCTAGGCCGCATGTGGCCACGATGCCTGTACATGTTCACCATCCCCAGTACAACGGGCTTTATCATGAAGAGACCGATTGAAGCAACGGCAAGCACGATGCCCGCCATCTTGTCGAAGCGGTAGTACACGGCTACGGCCAAACCCATGAAAACCATAACTCGATACAGAAAGGCACTCGTTCCATAGGTGCCGAATATCCATGCCTCACCTCTATCGAGGGCCGGGTTGCCGACGAGCTCATTGCCCATCACTCGGTTCAGAAACAAGTATTTCAGATACTTGAGCGAGTTGGCGGCGAGGTTGGGCATGCGAAGGAGGTCGATCAATATGAAATACCCATCGAACTTGAGCAACGGGTTGCCATTGAACAAAACCGTTGACGTAAACGACACGGCCATAAGGTAAAACGCGAGCGAATTGACCAGACCGGGCAGGGAGAAGTACCACACATATGTGGAGACAATAGCGAGGACGGCTTCAGCCGCGATTCCGGCCGCAGCTATGGCGGCCCTTTGACGAGGTTCCGCCAGTTGCCACGCATCAGTGGTATTGCAGTACAGACAAGGAAAGAAGACGAGAAAAGCCACACCCATTTCAGGAACATGAAGCCCGAAGCTCTTGGCCGTGTACGCGTGGGAAAATTCGTGAACCAGCTTTGTTAACGCGATGGTGACCCACAGGTACAGAAGATTATGCCAATTGAAGAAAAAGAGGGTTTCCGGGGCCATGCGGGGAAGCCCCGCGACGACCAGATACACCGCGCCCGGTGAGGCCGCTACTGCGGCGGCCTTCATGGGGCGCGATGCCAAGATTTTGAAAAGCCGGATGGTCCGCTCCAGGAAGCGGTCGGGATTGAGCAAGGGGATGAATAGATAGTACAGGCTTCCTAAAGCCCGCGTGCGTTGCGCTTGGGTGACCCTGGTTTTGGTGGAGAGGAGGAACGCGGCCGTACTGAACCCCGTTCCCAGGAGCAACCCCAATTGAGCCGCCCGCCCGATTATATACCGCGCATCGGTTATCGCATAGTGGTGCCCCGTCCGCTTCAGATTCGTCACGGCTTCTTCGGTCGTATGTTTTCCGTCCAGTGATCGTAGAAGGAGGAATTCGTATTCCGACAGCCTGAAGTATCTTCCGGAAATAGGGTCCTGAATGATAACGTTCTTCCTGCCGCCGCGTTCCGACCGGAAATGAAAGGAAAGATCCGCACGAAACTTGGGACGAACTTCCATACTAGTCGGCTTCCAGGGAACGATCGCGTGTTGGTCGGGGCTTTTCTCGCTGCGCCCCGTAGGATCCGAGTTGCCCCATTGAACGCTCCGGCGGAGAAACACCGGACGTTGCCGAGCCCGATGATTATGGCTTGAGGTTCTGTTGAGCCGTCTCCAATGACATGATAGTATGAGAAAAAACAGGGTCCGTCAACGATCGCGGGTTATAGGATATGGGCGCTCGGCCAAGCGGGTCGCTCAGCGCGATCGGTTGCCGCTGAAGTCGGCGGCATGGCGTGTCGGAATTGCCTTTACGTTGTTCCACGGTTCGTGAATTGCCTCGTGGCGTCCGGAAAAAGCTCTTGAGTTCGGACGGGCGCTGCCGGGCAACCGGAAAGCAGGCCCCATGACTCGAACGCGATTGAAATACACTAAGCCGGTAATCGTGGACCTTCAGGACGGCGGTGTGCAGCAGGCGACCGCATTGTGTGCGGGAGGAAACAGTGACGGTGGAGCCTGCTGGACCGGTACTAAGGCGGATACGGCCTGCTTCACCGGGGGCAAGGCGAGGCTCGGTTGTGTTTCGGGGGGGAACGCGGGCGGACGTATATGTTCCGGAGGTACCACCGTCCACCCATAGAAAGGCCCCGAGGCCGATATCCGATCGGCTTCACGGCAGGCATCTCGTGAGGCAACGTGTTCCAACCCCCATGTCGTTTTTCCTCCGGGCCCAAGCCCGGTGCCATTAGCAATGGGCCCCTGCGGGCCGTTGACTCTTCCCATACCCTGGCCGCGCATTCATGGATCCTCCGTCTGGATGAGCGTTTTGGTTGGAATCTCACGGCGTCACGGGGAGCCGAAGAGTGGTTGACTCGGTTCGCACACGTCATGGGCCTTCAACCGGGCCTTCAACCGGGCCTTAGAACGCTTCGGTTTCTGCGAGGTGCGCCCCCGAGTCATGTGACGGGAGAATCCCTCCGGCCCGACGATAGTGGGATGATGGCGTCGGTGCATGAGGAATGGGGGCTGCTCAAGGACCTGGCCCTCATTAAGATATGGTCGCACCCCGAAGGGAGCGATCTTGCCGTTGAACTGCTCAACACTCACCTCGAAAATATAGAGATCACCATGATGTGGCAGTCCCTGCATACGGTTTATGAAACCGTCATCAGCGAGGGCGGCTTGCCCCTTCATGCCGCGTTGATAGAGCACGGAGGCAGGGGGGTGCTATTGGCCGGGGCGGGCGGCGCAGGCAAGACCACGTGTTGTCGGCGACTTCCGGCGTCATGGAGAGCTTTGAGCGACGATGAAACCGTAATCGTCCCGATGCCTGGAGGAAAGTGGCATGCTCACCCGTTTCCCACGTGGAGCGGTTGCATCAAAGGCACGGATTTGCGGACGTGGAATATCGGTTCCGGTATACCGATATCCGCCGTTTTCTTCATCAGGAAGGCCGATCGTGACGACGCCGGCCTATTGTCGAACGGTTCGGCCGCGGTCCGCATCTACGAGTCGTCCAGACAGATTACCTTGTCCAGAGTCAACGCTTTGCCTCCCGTGGAGAGGCGAGAATGGCGGAAGACGCTGTTCGAGAATTCATGCCGGTCGGCATCCGGAGTGCCGGCGTTTGACCTCGGAGTGAGCCTTAACGGCCCGTTTTGGCGGATTATTGAAGAAGTGACGTGATGCCCGAGCGCTTTCCAAAAAGTAAAAACAGATCCGGGCGAACGAGGCCCGTGGTTGCAATGACCCGCCACGCGATTGTGGAGTCGGATCGAAATATGGTCCCCGAGCCACGGCCCGTCGGGGAACGTGACGCCGGCGCTCCCACGGGCGACGGATGCGACGTGACGATTCTACTTAACGGCGCCAGTATGGTACCAACGCTGCCCCCAAGGTCTCTATTGCTCGTAGAACCCTATGCAGGGAGCGCGATCAGGCCCGGCGACGTAGTTCTTTTGCGCGCGTCCGACTCTTTTCCCGCCTTGGTGCATCGCGTGGAATCGGTCTCGAATCAATCCCTTATAACTCGTGGGGACGCGTCCGACACGCCGGATTCAAAGGTAGTGAAGTATGAGGAAGTGGTCGGCCGCATCGGCTACGCGTCGGATGCATCGGGCCGGATGAGGAGGGTCTATGGCGGACTCACCGGCACGGTTATCTCGATATCGTCAAAATGGCGGCGCGTTTTCAAGCGCTTCATATCCCATGCGGTGAGGGCCCTCCTGGTCCGTTCGCCCGCCGTTTCAAGGCTGCTCGAGGCTGTCATGCCCGCTGTAGAACCGAAGGTGGTCCGCATTTTTCGCGACGATCACCCGGACTACCTGTTGTTCGTCGGAGGGGAAGCCGTGGGTCGGTTCGTTGCGGAACGTAACGAATGGGTGGTTCGATATCCCTACCAGGTTCTGGTGGACGTGAATTCGTTGCCCAAGCCGTAACCGCGCACTCTCTTTAATCACGCGATCGAAGGGGCATGGGCCTTCAAACAATAAATGCCGTTAATCATGGGATTCATCACACCAGTCTTCGTGACTTTTTTGGAAGAATTCAACTGATTTCAACGCGTATGGGGGTTCCGGCGAGCGGATCGGTGCGGCGCGGTGTTTTTTCATTTCTGTCGAGTTGTGTATTGACAATGAATAATAATTTTGGTAAGTTTCTTTCATAAATTAAAGCTACTTCTAAGAAAAACAACCTAAATACTCCTTTACACCACTGCTGAGCCGGGTTCACCGCGTACCCGGCTTTTTTTTTATGTAACGGACCTGTGGCGGTCCTCAAGCAAGGGTAGAGATCACTCCCGCCGTTGCCTTTTGTCGCAGCATGTATTACTATATTCATATATTACAAATAACGGAGGAATGGGCTTATGTCGCAGCCCGAATATGCAAAGGGTTTTTGGAATCCTTATCTGGCGGGAGTAG
>JAZDOF010000009.1:0-3175 GCA_043799015.1 Pseudomonadota bacterium
GCGGATGAAATCTACACCACCCTCGTGGGCAAGCCGGTATATGATGTTATGGAAAAGGAATTCGGTCCATTGGGTGGTAGCCTGAAGTTTGACCTTCGTTGATGACTTGGTGTTGTTGCGAGTGTTTGGGCTTCACAGGTGGAACAACCCCCCGGTGCCGTTCCACAGTAAATAGTACTGCGTCCATAGGGCCTTTATGAGCCTCGCCGGCATCTGGACTCATTTCGTCGCTCTTCGAAATTTTCATATTTACCCGCCACATTTGTACTACTGAAGACTTGACAATCGGCACAGTGCCACCTAAAGTGATAGCGTATCACATCAGGTGGCACTATTTTTTTTTCGTGATCCGATCGACGCGGTCAACCTCGTCCGAGTCACTTACGGTCCCCGTGACTTTTCTCACGGTCTGGGGGCCGGATTCGGTTCACATGGGAGGAGGGTACGAACGTGCTTAGGCATCGTATATCGGCGATAACGGCAGGACTGTTCATCGGCTTCGTTTTGTGGCATTCCGCCGCCTCGGCTTGGGAATTCCGCATGGAAGGGGCCTTCAACTCGGATTACGAATACTATATGCAGCAAGGGGAAAACGGCTTTTTCGGCCCGTTCAACATCGACCGAAGCGTGGGTGTGGGCGGGTTGGTCGCTGGGGATTACGCGAATGTAAACGGCTGGGTGGGGCGACAGATCGGACGCCAAGGGAATGATTTCGCGTCCGGTTCGGATGCGGTGAAGCACGCGCAGAACCTGGAGCTTTGGCCGGATTTCGAGATAACCAAGGCCGTGAGGTTCAGGGGCAAATACCGTTTGGGCGACTACGGCAACCCCAACAACTCCGATTACCTCACCAACACACACGCAGGGACCAATGTGGCCGCGTCCGACGGTCAGTGGACCATGTGGTGGGTGGTGGCTCAAACCCCATGGGGACAGTTTGTGGTCGGCAAGAGGCCCGAGGCTTTCGGCACGGGACTCCAGTTCAACGGAGAAAGCAACAACACCACGGACGGGGTAGGGTGGATAGCCCCTTACGGCCCCTTGCGCATAAGCATTATGTTCAGGCCGCAGTGGCAGCTACAACCGGACACGGAGATAAACACGAGGTACAATTTCTACAACATCCTCGACAAGAACAACCTGCGCAGGATGAGCATGCGCTTTTTCGTGACGTATCGCAGCGGCCCCATTGACGCGGGCATAAACTGGGCCGGGATGAGATGGCACGCGGGCAGGGAATCGCAAGGCATTATTTCCTCCGTGGCCGGCGGCGCGTTGCCCGGGACCCGTGCGGCTTTCAATTCCTACGATCTTGTCCTCGACATGGGAGTGTTGTACCTGAAATACTTTAACGGCAGATTCTTTCTGAACACCGAGCTTGCGTATTATCTCGAAAGCCTCAATACGCTTTCGGCCGGCGCCGCGGGACCACGGTACAAAGAATCATGGCGCTACATGGCCGAGACGGGGTTTGTGGCGGGTCCGGCCAAGTTGAGTTTCCTTTACGCTTTCATGCCGGGCCCCGATAGACGTGCCGGGGCCTTGATAAACAAGCAGCCGTTCACCAACGGTGCGGGGCAGGGCTCTTACGACGTGTTTCGTCCTTACAGCTATCTCTTGGGATACGCGTACGGGTCAGGGGCCAACGCCTTCAACATGAACCAATGGGGCTATATCAATGCGGCATGGGTTCTCGCTTCGCGGCTCGACTATGCCGTGGCCGCCAACCTGAACCTGTTCGGGAGCTTTCTGTGGGCTGAGCGTACCTCGCACGGGTACGCATGGGGATTCCTCCGGCCCAATCAGACTTCCTCGGTGACTCGGGCGCTGAATCAGCCCGGCACGGCCATTGTGGACAGCATTACCTGGACGCCCACGCTTACGTACCGGCAGCACGCGGGGGCACCGAACATCCCGGACAAATCCCTCGGGTATGAGCTTTCAACCGGTTTCAATTGGCAAATCCTTGACCGGTACACGTTCGGCGGCGTAGTCTCATATTGGCAACCGGGGAAATGGTTTAATTACGCGTGTATTGACCGCAGCGTTCCCGGTTGGGATACTCAAACGGACTCCACCCCGTTCTATCCGTTCGGTGCAAATCCAAACCGTATGATAGACCCGATAATCGGAGGAGAGGTGACGTTGAAGGTCAACTTCTGACCATGCCGGCACATGCTTCGCGCCGATGGGGTCGGGTCACGGAAAGGTCGATTCATGAATAACGCCAAGGCTGGATTCTTTGATTCGCAAGTGGAGGAACCCTGGGCCGGTTCGCCGTTCGGCCCGGCTGAAACGGCCAAGATCGACCGGATGCTGGGTAAGGCCCGAATCGAAAGAGGCGCCAAGGTCATCGAACCGGGTTGCGGCACGGGGCGGCTTACGTCGGTCCTGGCCGACCTTGTCGGCCCGGCAGGCTTCGTCGATGCCTTCGACATCAGCTCGAAGATGGTGGAGGCCGCTCGCCGACGCATCGGAAACAGAGGCAACGTGTCCCTGTCGTGCGGCCCTATCGAGGGCTACCCGTTCAAGCCGGCGAACTACGATCTTGTGGTATGTCACAACGTCTTTCCTCATTTCGACGACAAACGGGTCGCGGTAGCCGATCTTGCTTCCGCCCTGAAGATCGGCGGCGGATTTGTCGTATTTCATTTCATGACCGCTGCGGAAATCAATGACTTGCACCGGAAGGCACACGCTTCGGTGCTCAACGATTTGATTCCGCATGAGCCGGAAATGAAGGAAATCCTCGGGTCGGCCGGACTGCGGATCGAATCGCTCCAAGACGATGAATCCGGATACCTTCTTTGCGCTGAACGCGTCCGTTGATATATACTGGTTGCCGAAGGTTTTGTCCGAAACAGCCAAATCCCCCCCGCCCCCCTTTACCGGGAGCCCGGTAAGGGGGGGGCAAAAAAAGCGCCTACGGGCAACTGGTTACCCCCCTTTTCTAAAGGGGGGCCAGGGGGGATTTCTCTTGAGATCCTGGAAATGGCCGGACGAACAAACGGACATTTCTTTTGGCAACCGCTATAATACCGGACCGGTGTAAGGCCGGCCCCCGCCGGCTCGGATCGTGGACATCTTTCGAGATCAAACGACGCCGGCCGATGGTGGATTACCCAAGGAAGGAAAGGGGTTGCCATGTCAAAAAACAAGAAGGTCTTTGCTCCCG
>JAZDOF010000011.1:0-2782 GCA_043799015.1 Pseudomonadota bacterium
ATGAGTCGGTCGTCGTCCACATTCAAATCTATGGAGGCAACTTCCGCTTTTGCCGCCGAGGTGACCTTGGGGACCGTAACCCGGTCCCGGGGCTCTCCGGAGTAGTATATACGACTGGTTTGGATGAGGTCGTTGGCGAGCAGATCGGAAGCTATACGCTCGGCCTCTCCGCCGGCAAGGGGCCCCGTTAGGTAGTACATCCTCCTCGTATAGAGTCCTTCCCCGGGGCCGAATTTGATGCCCAGGGTTCGCTCCACCGCCTCCCTCGCCGTTCGTCCTACGTTGTCCGTGACTCCCGGTCTGTACCCGACTTCGATCAGGCGATCGAACGGGATGTTCATGGGCTGGTCTACTGCCGCGTCTTGGATCACCGGGTCACGGAAGACCTCCGACACGAGCAATTCCAGGTCGGCTTCGGTCAGCTCCCGGTCTATCACGAACATGTCCGAGACTCGTATCCCATCGACCTTCAGGCCCAAATCGGACGCTATTCTCCGTTTCAGCTTACTCCCGGCAGGGTCGGGAAGATCGAGTCTTAGTGCCGTTTCTATGGTGTGAGGCATGAGCTGCTCCTGAAAGCAAATGAACGACGGTCATGCGTAGACCGGCGGACCGTTTTACCATTTCCCCGCCAAAGTTGGAACCTGCGTCCGATCCCTGAATGAAGGACCCTACGTTCGCCGGCTTGCATAAATCCTGTAATACACGATGGGCACGACCAGTAAGGTAAACACGGTTGAGGCGAATATCCCGAAAATAAAAGACCATGCGAGGCCTGAGAACACGGGATCCAGGGTGATTACCCACGAACCGAATATGGCCGCGCCTGCGGTCAACATTATCGGAGTGAAGCGAACCGCCCCGGATTCTATGATCGCTTCCTTCAGGTCCAGGCCGTGTTCGAGACGAGAGTGAACGAAGTCAATCAAAATGATGGAATTGCGGACGACGATGCCGGCGAGCGCGATCATACCGATCATTCCCGTCGCGGTGAAGAAAATCGAATCACGGTACTGACCCACATCGTGGGCAAGCAACCAATTGAGCGTTGCAAATCCCGGTAAGATACCGATCAACGTCAAGGGGATCGCGACCATTATCACCAGTGGTATGGAAAAGGATTCCGTCTGCTGGACCAAGAGTATGTAGATCAGGAGAAGCGCGCAGCCGAAAGCCAGTCCCAGGTCTCTGAACACGTCGAGGGTAATCTTCCATTCCCCTTCGCCCGCCCAATCAACTTGGTATCCCTCTGGAAGCGGGGCTTTTTCCATGGTGCTCTTTAATTCCAGAACGGCTTCACCGGGGCTCCGGCCTGCGGTTTCGGCGAAAACGAAGACCACTTTCCGCAGGTTCTTTCGGTAGATCGTCCGATCGATAACGGTTGTGCGAAGTTCTCCCAGTTCATTGAAGGGCACCATTGAACCGTCGGCCGCCTTGACGCGAATGGGCCCCATGTCTTCCGGTCGTGATCTTAGGTCCCTGGGAAGCCTCAAGTTGATCTCCAACGGGGTCCTTTCGGAATCCACATGGAGGACGGAGGGCGAATTCCCACCCAGAAACGTCTTGGCCGATCGTACGATATCTTCCTCGCTGATGCCCGCGAGGCCGGCTTTGTTTCTATCCACCACGAAGTTGTACTGCGTCTGGGGCGCTTCGACCGTATCATCCACATCGACCACTTGGTGAGTCTTCTCCATCACCTTGCGCACCTTTTCGGCCTGGGAAATGAGGTCGTCGTATGTGGCACCGGGCGGTCCGTAGACTTCCGCCACGATGGTCGACATTACGGGAGGCCCGGGCGGGACTTCGACGATCTTAAGGTTGGCGCCGTGCTTAGCGGCGATCCGCTCAATCTCGGGTCGTACACGCAATCCCAGGGCATGGCTCTGAAATTTCCGTTCGTGTTTATCGAGCAGGTTGACCCTGATGTCCGATACGTTGGAGCCTCGCCGCAGATAATAGTGCCGGACCATGCCGTTGAAATCCATGGGGCTTCCTGTGCCCACATAGCTCTCCACATCCCTGACCTCATTGACCGTAACGAGGAAATTCTCCAAGTCTCGGGTCACCTTATCGGTTTCCTCAAGGGTGGTACCCTCGGGCATGTCGACAAGGATCAGGAACTCGCCCCGGTTGTCGAAGGGGAGCATTTTCAAAGGCACCAGTCGGAGGGCCGGGAGGGCCATTGATCCCAGGAGGGCCAGGACCGTTGCCCCAAGAAACAGCCGGCTCCATCGCCTATTATCCAGGAAGGGCGTGATAATGCGCCGGTAAACGCGATAGACCCCGCCGGTCTTGACATCATACGGTTCGGACGCCTTTTCGTACTCTCTTTTCAGTGCGTGGTACGTCATCCACGGGGTTACCGTGAAGGCGATCACGAGCGACATGATCATGGCCACGGGTACGTTGAGCGCCATGGGCCGCATATAGGGTCCCATCATTCCGGTGATGAAGAACAACGGAATAAACGATGCGATAACGGCAAGCGTGGCCAAGATAGTGGGCGGTCGCACTTCATCCACCGCTAAAAGGGTTGCGTCCAAAGGAGGGTGAGTTTTCAGCTTGAAATGACGGTGAATGTTTTCGACGTCGACGATGGGGTCGTCAACAAGCAGCCCAAGGGACAGGATAAGCGCGAAAAGCGTGACGCGGTTGATGGTGTACCCCACGAGAAGATTCGCCAGCAACGTCACGGCCAAAGTCATCGGCACCGCAAGGGCCACGATCATCGACTCGCGCGGACCTAGTATGACCGTTAGTAGCGCAATGATGCTGATCA
>JAZDOF010000031.1:0-6009 GCA_043799015.1 Pseudomonadota bacterium
ACAATCCAAGCCCAAGTTAGCGCGTATGCCCCTGGAGGGACTATCAAACAAAGCGTCTATGTGGACGACTCAAGTGCCGGTACATGGGATGAAACGAGCCGTACTCGATGCTTCGTCCATTTGGCGGACTCTTCCCTCTGGAAAAGGATAACAGGAGAAGACCCGCCGACTGAACCCTTTTCCGCTCAAAAGTACAATGCAGCGGGTCTGCCGTGGTTTGAACACTACGATGACGGACCGGCATTGAACGGCAGCGAAACCCTATCCACGCTCAATAGCCTCGGCCGGATCGCCAAGGCCCTGAAACGGAAACTCCTCGGGGGTAACCGGTCCATAACTCCCAGGCAGGTGGTGTCGTTGGGTCGAGGAACAGGTCGGCGGCAGGTCCGAGACGGTTCATGATAGGCTTGGAATAACAATTGTTTTCAGATTCCTGTGCAATTCAGGTATTCACGGTTACGAGGGGGTGAATGAATGCATACCATTGTCGGCTTTTTCATTGTGATTACGTTGTTGGGATGTCCGATGCAAGCGGCTTCGGCCCCGTTTCAATTCGACATGCCGAACTCCGCCTCAACCTGCCGAAATGACGGGCCGACCGGCCCAGGCACCCTTGCACAGTTGTGGGACGGCAAGCTTTGCTGCGAACAATGCTGCCTCGATGGGCAACTCAAGAAGAACTGCTCGTTTATGGAAGCCAATAAGTGCCGCGCACGGGGCGGGGTCTGCTACGGGCAGGTGGTGCCGTTTTTCGGGAGAGATTAGCCGCGGGTTTCCGAAGACCGTGACGGAATCGGCCTCGTGAAAACCCAGGACAGGGTGCAGGTCTACACGATGAAGTAGAATAGTCGGTATCGCACCTGACTTAACAACCGGGCCGTCGAGGAAAGCCATTCGCCGGAACATCCGATGCCGACCAAACAACAGGGGGCTTTCCGCCCGGCGGGAGGTTCCCCGAACAGCCGATGGACCCGGGAAAATGAAAAGAGCATTGCTGATTCTTAGCTGCCTTGTCTGCACGGCCGGGATCGCGACGGGCCGGCTCAGCAACCGGGATCGGTGCCGTGAAGAACCGCCGCAGGAACCACAGGACCACGAAGCCCACCATTACATGGTTCCGCCGACGGGGCCTTGTCTATTGACGTGTCCGGTGGAACGGGGCTACTTTAACCCTGCCGGCCTCCTATGACGCCCCGATCCTCTCTTTGCCCATGCACGGCGTATGGGGGGCGACGTCGGCCGGCAACGGGATCACGGTCCGATGCGCCAAACGCCCATTCATTTTTTCTACACGTATTATCGTTACGGGTCGGAACGAACGACCCGCGGGGAAACCGTCAACCAGGAGGTTGGGAATGCCGATGCAACTGGAAGGAACAAGCCGTCGTTTACCGATCTATCTTGTAATGGATGTGTCCGGTTCCATGAGCGGCGCGCCCATCGAGGCGGTCAACAATGGCCTGAAGGATTTTGAAGCTGCCGTTAAGAGCGATCCGCACGCGCTGGAATCCGCCTACATAAGTGTCATTACCTTCGAGAGCGATGCCAAGCAGATCATACCTTTGACCGAAGCCGGCAAGTTCTCCGCTCCGGTTTTGGACGCATCGGGTGGGACCGCCCTTGGAAAGGCCTTGCAAATGGTCGGCCGATGCCTTGACAACGATTTGAAACCCAAAGGCCCGGACCATCCGGGTGACTGGAAGCCGTTGATTTTCTTGATGACCGATGGAGAACCCACCGATGAGTGGCAAGGACCGGCAAGATCCTTTAGGAGCAGCCAGACGGTCAGACCCGCCAACCTCATAGCCATAGGCTGCGGGCCTTATGCCAATACCGGCAATCTGCGGCAGGTTTCCGAAACAGTGCTGGAGATGAAGGAAATGACCCCGGAGAAGATAAAGAGCTTGTTCGAGTGGATAAGTCAGTCGGCTCAGGTCGCGAGCAAGAACGCCAGTCTCCAGGCCGCCGCGGGCGCAGCCGCAGGAGGAGCGACTTTGCCGCCGCCCCCATCCGGGATTCAAATAGCCCTCTAGCACGGGAGACGCAATGGACGCCGATACAAACCGGTGCAACAGCACTCCGGCAGATTCCGAGGAAAAGGATGCCCAAAGCGCGGCTACAGCTTCGACCGTGGAGTGGAAGGACCTTCAACCTACGGATGAATCCGATCCCGTAGAGCATACAAAACACGATACCGCCGCATCGGGGGACTGGTTCCTACTAGGCGCGAGCCGAAGAGGGAGAAGCCACGCCCATGCGGGCACGTACCGCGAGGATGCGTTCGCAATGGTCGGGGACCCCGACCCTAATGACCCCAAATGGTGGGCCATCGCAGCGGCCGACGGAGCTGGGTCGTGCCGTTTGTCCCGCGTGGGAGCGAACCTTGCCGTGAAAGAGGTGACGGCCTTCCTTTCAGCACGGGATGATCAGGAGCTAGAGCCGCGAGAGCGATTGGAGACGGCGGTCTCGACCGCTCTCCGTGCGGTGCAGGATGAGGCGCGAAAACGTGACGTAGATGTCAAGGACCTGTCCAGTACGCTGTTGGTCCTCCTGTGGGTACGAAACGAGGAGGGAATCGGCGGCCGCGCGTTCACGTTCCAAGCCGGCGACGGATTGATGACGGCCGTGGATGATACGGGCACGTTTGATCCGTTGGCGCTCCCGGATTCGGAAGTCTTTGCCGGGACCACGCATTTCTTTACCGGAATGCACGTGAAGGACACATGGGACCGTCGGTTCGGCGAACGGCCCTTCGAAAAGGCCCCTGCCGGGTTCCTTGTGATGACTGATGGGGTCGCGGATGATCTGGTGCCGTACGAACGGAACGGTCCGATCATCTTCAAGGAATTGCTCAATATTAACGGCATTGAAGAACCGGGACCGGCTCTCGTGGAGTTGCTGGGATACGAAAAAAGGGGCTCCTTTGACGATAGGACCCTTGTCTGTGCCTTGAGGTCGGAGAGAGTCACGTCTGCCGATTCTTCGACCGTCGAACCTGCGGTCCCTTGTGCCGGTTCCCCCGAGGTACCCGGGGAAAGCGGAGAATAGGCCATGATCTTCACCTTGACCGACGGCACGTTGGTGGATTGTGACGACCGGCCCATCGGTGGCGGAGCGGCCGGGACCACGTACGCGACGCGTGACGGGCGATCCGTAGTAAAAATATTCAAGGACCCCTCCAATGACATGAAGAGGGTCTTGGAGGATGTGATCGGTCCGTACAACTGCGTCGGCAAAGACCCATATTGGCAGGCGCTCATGTCATGGCCGGACGGCATCGTGACCAAGCCCTCCTTGGGGGTCCGCATGCTTCGTGCGCCCCGAGACATGGACAAGCTGACGTGGGTCATCTTCCCTAAGCTCTACAACAACCTGCCCGCCGAAAAGAAGGACTGGTTCAAACGGTTGACGATGGCCCTCCGTCTTGCAAGGGCAACGGCACGCATGCACCGGTCCGGCGTTGCGCATTCCGACCTATCGCCCAACAATATTATGGCCGACCCCGTTAGGGGGACCATCAACCTAATCGATCTTGACGGGCTTGTGGTGCCGGGGTTCGTGCCGCCGCAAGTTCTGGGTACGCCCGACTATATAGCCCCGGAGGTCTTGGCCGGCAAGGCCCAGCCCTCCACCAGGACCGATAGGCATGCCCTGGCCGTGCTCTTGCATCAGTTGCTCTTGTACCGCCACCCGTTTCGCGGCCCCAAGAGGTTTTCGCCGGACCCGGACGAGGACGAACGCCTGTGCCTGGGTGAGTCCGCCGTGTTCATAAACCATCCGACGGATCGCAGCAACAGACCGCACAAGGGTTTCTGGTCCACCAACATACTGGGGTCCACCATTGACGGCCTTTTCGTAAAGGCATTCGTTACCGGCGTCAAGGACCCGGACGGCCGACCCGGCGCAAGCGAATGGGAATCGGCACTGGCGAGACTCGCCGACCGTGTGGTGGGTTGCGGTGGCAGGGGCTGCGAAGATCGCTATTTTCCCGTGACGGACGGCATGCCCATAGCATGCCCCTGGTGCGGGACGCCTTTTGTGGTGCCGGGTGGAATACCGGCATTGCGCTTGTACACCGGGGATAGGCACGGGAATTTCCACCCGGAAGCCGATTATTGGATAGCAGGGTACCCGGGAAAGACCCTCCATTCGTGGCATGTGACCAAAGGCGTTACGCCGGGCCCGTCCGCGGACCCCAAGCCTTGGGCACGCATAGATCTGGACAAAGGCAAATGGTACCTGCACAACATGGGACTCCATGATGCGCGGCTGATACAGGATGGGACCATCGGAAAGAATATCGCCTTGAAAGAGTCCGTCCAACTGGTTGACGGCCTCGCGTTGCTGCTGGGGCCGTTACCGGATTGCCGGATGGTGTACGTGCAATGGATCTCGTAACGATCGCGGAGGAATGAACCGCGGGATTGTTGACAGCGCACTGGATGCGGCGTTTGATTTAGGAGTAATGGTCGATGCCCGGACTTCAAGGTTCGGTTGACGTTGTTTGCAGTCATTGCGGCCACAGAGGAAGTATCCTCGCGGAAGCATTGCCGCGCGGTAAGACCCGATTCAACGTAACGTGTTCCAACTGTAAGGAAAAAACGGTTATTGACTTTGGAGCGGAGAAACCCGCTGATCCAACTCCGCTTTCTCCCACGCCCGCCACGTCCAAAATCCCGCAGATGATCCTTGATCACGGAACAAACGACCCGCTGAAACTACCCCCAGGGGAGTTCTTCGGGCGGGTGGTCATCGACAGGCCGCTCACCCTGGAAGGCCGGGGAAAGGCGACATGGATCGGTGCAAGACAGTCGCCAACCATCAGGATAACGAGTCACGGAGTCGTGATTCGCAATGTTATGGTGGAGGCGACTTACGAATCGGCAGGGATTGCCATAGAGGCGGTTCCCGGCACGGCGCCGATTCTCGATGGTGTCATCCTCCGAGGCGGCACAGTCGGCATACCGCCCGAGAACATGCGCAATGTCTGTGAAGGACCCAAGATCAGGTTTACTCCGCCTCCACCTCTCGGAAACTCCCGTGCAAGTAATTCCGTCGAGATTCCTTCTCCTGCGGCGGTCGTTCCTGGTTCTCCATCTACCTCCTATACAAACACGAAAACGGCTTCTCTCTTTAAGAAGGTTCATAGGACTGAAGACCGATGCGACTTGAACGAGGCCGTTTCAATTTACGAGGACTTCCTTCATGTGTCCCCGGGGCGGCTTGGTGCCGAGAAGCTGCATGATAGGGCACGAAAGAAAAACGAGATGTCGGGGCGGGAAACGGGAGCTTGCCGGTCTGCCGTTTCGCCTTGCTCTCTCAGTGTGCCGGAAGGCGAACGGTCGGCAGATCCTGCGCTAAATGCGCCGCTTCACACGGCAGCGACACACGGTGAGGACAACGAAATCAGGAGGTTGCTGGACCGCGGCACTGAAATAGACCTTGAGAATCGCGAAGGCTGGACCCCGCTGATGGAGGCTGCTTGTTGCGGACACACATCAGTGGTGGGACTCCTGTTGGACCGTGGAGCCGAAATAGACCATCAGAATCGCAGCGGCCGGACCGCACTGATGTTCACTGCCGCGGCGGGCCATGCATCGGTGGTGAAGCTCCTGTTGGCCCGAGGGGCAAAAACGGACTCCAAAGACAACGACGGCCGGACGGCGCTGATCCTGGCCGCTTCTCGCGGCCATGCCCGAGTCGTGCGGCTTCTGCTGAACCAAGGAGCTGATGCCGGGGTCAGAGACAACGAGGGTAGTACGGCGTTGAATCGGGCACAGCGTCACATCCACACCGAAACGGTGAAGCTACTAGAGGCTGTTGGTGCTCCGGGCTAAAGCCTTGTTGGAAGTTGGTTTTCTTCGCCTTCATTGCAAGGCTCGCACCAAAAGCAATGCCAGGCCCGATGAACGGTGCCCGCCCGCATCGACCCGGCTTGGACTGAATCGCAAGAAGAAGCGAGAACAGCGACCATGGGAATTCAAGATCTCCTTAAAGAAAAAAGTGTCG
>JAZDOF010000055.1:0-6485 GCA_043799015.1 Pseudomonadota bacterium
GGTCCAGTAGATATGCACGCGCACAAGGGGATAGGTGATGTCGGGCAGAAAGTTCACCGGCAACTTCCAAAGTCCATAGATCCCCAGGACCACCAAAGCTATTACGATGACGCTTGTCGCGATTCGGCGCTTGACGGATAACTCGGTGATTCTCACTTGCCTGCGCCTCCTCTGTCGGACGCCCCCTTTGCCCCGCCCTCTTCCGACGGCTTCTTGTCCGGCGGCATCCTCACCTCCGTTCCATCCTTGAGCTTTTCGTTGCCTGCAACAACTATCCGTTCACCGGGTTTGACCCCGGATAAGATCTGGGTCTTTCCCCCGCTCTCGATACCCGTGGTCACTTTACGCTGGATCGCTTTATCATCTTGGATCACATAGGCAACGCGAAGACCTTTAGGAGTCACGATGACGGCGTCCGAGGGCACGACCACGGCATCCCTTTCGGACCTCAATGCCAGATTCAGACGGGCAAACATGCCTGGAACCAGGTCCACCTTGTCCGTGACCTGCACTTCGGCGATCCGTGTGCGCATGCGTCGGTCCAGTTCCGGATACACTCTAACCACTTTGCCCTTGAACTTCTTGCCGCTGTGGGCGTCCAGACCGACGGAAACCTCCATATCCGTGCGTATCTCCAGACTCTGGGCCTCCGGTACCGCCATGCGTACCACCAGGCTCGCGGGATCGAAAACCTCAACCAACGGGCTTCTTGCGGCAACGTAATTACCATCCGCAACCAACACTTTGGATACGATCCCGTCCCAGGGGACCTCCACCTCATAATCCGCGGTATTTTCCTTAACCCGTTCCAAATTGGCGGCCATTCGTGAGCGCTTGGCCTTTGCCGTCTCCAGTTGGTCCTTTGGTATGGCCCCGCTCTCGACCAGTTTTTCTATTCTGGCCAGCTCTTCCTTTTCCGTCTTCAAGTCTTGTTCCGCGGACGTCAGCAGGGCCTCGGTCGCTTTTCGCCTCCCAATACTCAAGACGCGCGAGCCTTGTGTCACGGCATCCCCTTCTCGAACCCGGCAATTCATGATAGGGCCTTCAGCCGGGGAGGCAAGACGAGCCACACGTGTGGGTTCCACGGAGCCCGTCAACTCCAGAGTATGCGATATTTCACCTTTTTGGACGGACTGAACCGCAACCAGAGGCTTGGGCTTTTTCGGTTGCGCAGCGTCGCCCGCGCCTCCCGACCCCTTAATCCGATATGCCCAGAAGAATGCCGATCCGATAACGAGTATGCCGAATACAACAAGTACCCATCGTTTCATAAGTTTTCTCCAGTTGCCCTATGCGCCCTGCGGGCGTTCCTCTGCTTCACGGACCTCATGCTTCGAGCAGTAAGCCGCATCCCCCATCAGTAGATACCGGCGCCCGGCGAAAAGCCGGCGATTATGATTCTATCTTTTTTCTCCGACGGCGAGCCCCAATTGGGCCGTTGCGATGTTGTATTCGGCCAGGGCCCTGGAGTGGTTGCTCTCCGCATCCAACATCGCGGCTTGGGCATCGAGGACATCCGTGATGGAGCCTTTCCCGAGGTCGTATTTTTCTTGCTCGATCCTGAAACTCTCCTTGGATTGCTCGATGGCTTTCCGAGTCGCTTGAACCCTTTGCCGGGCCGACGAGACATTCAAAAGAGCGGTTTCCACGTCAAGACGAATCTGAAGTTCCAGTTTTCGCAGGAGTTGCTGCGCTGAGGCGAGCTTTGCCGTCTGTTCACTTATTTGAGACGAGATTTTGCCGCCGTCGAAGATCGGATAATCCAAGGTTACTCCGATATTACCCACCGGCAACGCTGAATCGGGATTCGGCCAAGGGCCTCGCAAAGGAGCTTTGTTGGGGTCAAGCGGCACTACCGGATAAGTCGGCCAATTGAGTCTCTTGGTATAGGCCACTCCGTTATCGTCAATCCCGGCCGCTGCTCTCATTCCGAAAGCCCCCTCCAGTGAAACCTTTGGCCACAGGCCGGCGCGGGCGGCGTTGATCTTCATCGCCTGGGCATCCAGCGAAGCCCTTGCAGCCCGATAGTCGCCCCGCTCCGCATAGGCCATGGCCAAGGCTCCATTCAGGTTAGGCGACGTTCCGGACAGCTTCAAGGTGCCTCGTACGTCTACAGGGCCGCTTTGAGTATCGATACCCATGAGGGCGCTCAGGATGCGACGCTGTATTTCCAGAACGGTCTTCTCTTTGACGAGTCGCTGATCAAGGTCCGCGATTCTCACTTCGGTACGCAGGACATCCACTCGAGCAGCCTTATCATGAGCCATCATGTTCAGGACCCGTCCCCGATGCTTGGTCAGAACTTTGCGAGAAAACTCCAACGATTCGATCAGTCGGCGCTGTCCGAGGATTGTGTAGAACGCACTGGAAACATTAAAGATCAGCTCTTCCCATGTGCGAGCCAGCCGATTTTGCGCGGCAAGGGCTAGGAATTCCGCACCGTTGATATCGCTCCTGATCCTACCGCCCGTAAAGATCGGCATCTTGAGCACAAGATCCATAGCGAGAATGCTGCCGGAGAAGGTGCCCGGCTCCCCATTCAGACGTGCCTGGTGAAGCCGCTGGTTTTGAATGTAGCTCCGATAGCTGTCCACGGTGGAGATTTGCGGCCATTTCTCGGACGCAGCGGCATTCCTTTGGGCCAGAGCGGTTTGAATATCCCAACTCACCGAAGCAAGCCCCGGGTTGTATTGCCGAGCCGTATTGATGCACTCGTCCAAGGTCAGGGGACCCTGCGACACCGACGAGGACCGGGCCCCCGCGACGGGCGCATTGACGGCAACCGCCACGGGCGCCGCTCTGAACGGTTGCTGAAGAAACCGATCAAGACCGGTGCAACCGGATATGGTCGCCATAGCCGAAAGACCAAGTAGCAGGACCAATACCCTCATAACCCCACTCCGGCCCTTGTGTCCCATTCTTACGAGACAGGTGGAGCCAACGTACTTGCGGCCGCTGCGAAATGCATCGTCGTCCGCGTAGTCCGAGAGACACTTCTTCCGCCCAAGATAGACCTATCCTCCGATGGTTGTCCAGGATTGTCTACGATCATTTGCAACCATCCACTTACGGGCGGAAGATTCCAATCTCAACGTGGCGCAGGCTTTCCAGCCTGCGAATTTTCTTAGTGCGATCTCGGCAGGCTGGAAAGCCTGCCCCACAAGAGTGAATGGTTACGATCATTTGCTCCGGGTGAAAACACATCGGCTAGGTTTTGCGGGCCAACTATTTCACTATTACGTAAAATCGTTAAGCAATTTGTCGCGCGACGTTCACGACGGAGCGTTCCGGAATTGCGCACGCCAAGTACGACAAGGAGGGTCTCAACGTCTCTACAAATGATCTTATGGGATGTCCGGGCTTGAGTAGCGGCCGGGCCGACCTGAGCCCAGTCGAAATCGCTGCACTTCCTCGGTCGTCAACTTTGGCACGCCCATCCACCGGTTAGGGTCCTTGAGGGGCCCCCGCCTATTTCTCGAATCCCGTCACCTTTATGTCTTCAAATAGACTCGGTGTGACCTGAATGACGATATTATAGAGCATCGCGGCAAGCCGCCTGACCTCCCATTCCGCGTCCCTCGCCAAACGGAGCCTGAAGAAATCCCTTAAAGCCCGAGCGTTTATCCACCAAACTCTCTCTTGAGCCGACGATACAGGGATAACACGTCTCGCATCCTCTTTTTTGAGGCCGCCATTCTCACGCAGGTCTCGGTAAAGCTCCACCGCCCGACGATTGGTTTCGCTCATCTTTTGAAGCACCGACTTCGCCTGCGCTTCATCCGTAAGATAAGCCAGCATTGGATAGACAAACGCCTGGTGTTGCTCTTGAAAACGCCTACTGCTGCTCACGTGGCCCTGACCGATCCTGTGCCTGGAAACCTGTGCCCCTGAAGCCTTCGAGATGCCGGCGACGCTGAAGTTGAACTGGACCGCTTCCAGGGGCGTGTGATGTCCCAACTCGATAAGCTTCTTATTAAGTCCTGTTCTTCTATCCATGTCGTGGCGCAGCTTTTCCCTGCTCCCGTAACTCGCTCCCGCCGAATACGCGGGAAGGGTCTCGATGTGGCGCCAGAAGTCCCCGCCGCCCCGGCTCAATGAGAACGCGGGGCCGTCGCCGGCGTCAATGGGAACGGTGACCGCTTCGAGAGCCGCTTCAGGCTCGACGTTGCCGTAGCATTCTTCCCGCAGGCTTTTCCAAGGATCGGGCAGTGTAAGAATCATTGTCTACTCCAAGGGCACTTCGCAATTCCGAATGAGCGGAGAATGGCCGGCGATACCGTATATAGCGGTTGCCGAAATTAATGTTCGTTTGAGGGCTCGGGCATCGTCTTAGCTTCTGAGGATAAATCCCCCCTACCCCCCTTTACAAAAGGGGGGTAATCATGCGTCCCCATGCGGCATTTTGGCCCCCCCTTACCGGGCTCCCGGTAAAGGGGGGGTGGGGGGGATTTGGCTGTTTCGTACAAAACTTTTGGCAACCGGTATACACCAGGTACGGTGTCATTGCTCCGGTGTTGATCCTTTCTTATTGAACCGCTGCAACGCAGTGTACAACGCGGGAGTAAAGAACACACCGAGTATGGTGACCCCCAACATCCCCGCGGCAACCGCGGTGCCGACCGCCTGGCGTCCCGCAGCCCCGGCTCCGGTCGCGCCGACCAGCGGCAAGACCCCGAGAATGAAAGCGAACGAAGTCATGAGTATGGGTCTGAAGCGGAGTCGCGAACCATCCATGACCGCTTCTCTCAAACCTTGGCCTTTTTCTCGCATTTCTCGGACGAATTCCACGATCAATATGGCATTCTTCGCCGATAAGCCCACAAGAAGCACCAGCCCCACCTGAGTATAGATGTTGTTGTCCAATCCTCTGGCCATCAGAGCAGCCACCGCGCCCAACGCGGCCAAGGGCACGATAAGGATTACCGCCAACGGGTCGATCCAACTCTCATACTGTGCGGCAAGGATAAGAAAAACCACCAGGATCGCCATTCCGAACACAACCACGGCCTGCCCGCCGGCAACACCTTGCCGGCGATCGCCTCCATCGCGGCCATCGCCTGACCCGAACTGATTCCGTCCGCAGGACCGCCCATAACAAGCGCGGCCGGCCAAAGATTGTAACGGTTGACGCGATCGGGCCCCGAGCGCTTTTCAACGGAAACAAGAGTGCCGAGAGGGACCATCTTGCCGTCGCGATTGCGTACCTGAAGCCTTAGTATGTCCTCAGGCTTGGTACGGAACATGCTCTCCGCCTGCACGCTGACTTGCCACGTCCTACCGAATTTGTTGAAATCATTGATGTACGCAGATCCCAAGTATGCCTGCAACGCATCGAAAACCGTCTGAAGGGGCACGCCCAATGTCAAGGTCTTCACTCGATCCACATCAACGAACAGTTTTGGAACCTTAGCACCAAAGGTCGACACCACCGTCTCCAGTTGGGGGTCCGTATTCGCAGTCGTCGCCAGTTCTTTGCCCGCTTCGTCCAGAGCTGGAAATCCCAGGTCTCCCCTGTCCTGAACTTTCATTTCAAATCCGCCGCCGGTGCCCAATCCAGGGACCGGGGGAAGAGTGAAGCAGAAAACCATGCCCTCCAACACCTTACTGAATCGGCCGGCCAACTCGCGCATGATTGCTTCGCGGCTCCGTCCTTGTTTCAATCTCTTTTCCCAGGGGTCGAGAGGGGCAAACAGCGTAGCGTAGTTGGCGCCCGCTCCGTCGATTATCGAATACCCCACAAGAGCGCCCCAATCTCTTACGCCCTTGGTTTCGGTAACGATATTGCCGACTTTGTCCAGGGTCTCCTGCGTCCTCTGTAAGGACGCGGCGTCGGGCATCTTGATGTTGATCAGGACCAGGCCATCGTCTTCCAAGGGTATGAACCCGGTAGGTAGTTGAACAAATCCCCACCCGGTAAGCGCGACCATCGCTACGAACAAAACGAGTACCACCGCTAGGCGTCTGAGGCATAACGACACGACTCCGCTATACGCAGCCGTAACACGATCGAATACCGAGTTGAAGGCCCTGAAAAAGGCGTTCTTGGTCCCGTGATGAGGTTTGAGCAGCAACGCGCACAGAGCGGGACTAAGCGTAAGAGCATTTACGGCGCTGAAGAAGGTCGTGACCGCAATGGTCAGAGAAAACTGCCGATACATCTCGCCGGTGATGCCGGGTAAGAAAGCCGCGGGAACAAAGACGGCCATCAGAACCAAGGTGATGCCTATAATCGCACCGGTGATCTCGTTCATGGCCTTTATGGAGGCTTCACGGACCCCAAGCCCGAATTCCCTCATGTTTCGTTCGACGTTCTCGACCACGACGATGGCATCGTCGACCACTATGCCGATGGCCAAGACAAGGCCGAACAGCGTGACCATATTGATCGAAAACCCCATCAAGGACATAACAGCGAAAGTTCCGATAAGCGAAACAGGTATGGTAATGGCCGGAATCAGCGTGGCCCTCCAGTCCTGAAGAAACAC
>JAZDOF010000056.1:0-2209 GCA_043799015.1 Pseudomonadota bacterium
TTTGTCTGCATTTTTTCGTTTTCGTCTGTGGGGGCGGGCGGCCACCCGGGGCCCCCCCCCCACGGCAATTTGAAGCCAGCCCGACAACCTAACGGTAATTCCTAAACACCCTCCAGTACGTTCCCTCCATCCTCCCGTGAAGGGCTGGGAGCGTTCGCGGCCAACACATCCGTATTATACCTTCCCGCCGGCACGGCATGTAGGGGTTGCCAAAGGAAATGTCCGTTTGTGCGCAAGGACATCCTCGGGGTTTATCAAGAAAATCCCCCCTGTCTCTGTTTATAGCAAAGAGGCCTAAACCTGCGTCCTCATGCCTTCTTTTTTGTCCCTCCCTCATTTCTTGTTCGATCCCCCACTCTATGGAGGATTCCTCACACGAACCAAAGCAGGATCGCATTCCATCGGGACCGAAGTCGTTGGCTCACGATCGTCCAGAGCGTGACTTGTCCCGTATCCACGACGGCGATCCCTTTCATGCCGACCCGCACACCGGCAGGGACCTGCAAAAAGGTTGCCTTAACCTTGAACGATGTGCCCAATCGAGGCTCCACTTCCGATCTCGGAGCTATTTCCAGCACGGTAAGATGATATCCGGTTTGCGGCTCATTATTAAGATAGAGTCGCGCGCCTTGGCCCGGCTTGACCCGCATGATTCGCTCTTCCGGAATGAGAATCTCGGTACAGAGCATGCCGGGCACGGCGATTTCGCAGAAAGCTTCGCCCGCCTCCATTTTTTTGCCGCTGAGCGTATCCACGTCTTTGGTCACAACCAGGCCGGATACGGGGGCCTTGATGGTGAGAAACTCCGCCTGCCATTTGAGGTACTCGAGCTCGGCCGTGACGTTTTGTCTTTTGAGCTCCGTGAGCTTGGCTCTTGCCAGTATTGACGGATCGTCCACCGCCCTGCTGCGTAACAGGGCCATTTCTTTGGTCAGGAACTCGAACTGCCGTTCCTCACGCTTGATCTTGTAGTCCAGTTCCCGTGGGTCGAGTGCGGCCAGGATTCGTCCTTGCTCAACGAACTCTCCGTGACGGACATGCACCGAACCGATAAGCCCCCCGATCTTGCAGAAGGCGTATTCCTTGTCTTCCGGTGCGATCGACGCCTCACCCCCCACATGGAATGTAACCGGCACAACAAAAAGAATGAAAACAAGGACCGCAAAGCCGGCGATAGTCAATGGGAGATAGCGGGTGGCCAAGTGCTTTCTCGCGAGACTCCGACGGGCGATGGGGTCGAGAAATCGTCCCAAATCGGGCTTCTCTTCGAGCAACCGTTTGACTGCGAAAGCCTCCGCAAACACCGGGGCCGTCTTCACCAAAGTGAGGATGATACTTCGATCCGGTGCGTTGTCGCCGAAGTATTCCATGATGAGATGTGCCGGCACGGACGACCCGCGGATAAGAGGAAGGCAGAAAAGATAGTGACACCCCGCGATCTCCCCGTACGCTCGGAGTGCGGCCGCGGTAGTCCGGGGGACCTCGGCTTCAGCCGGGACCGAAAACCCGGTAGCTTTGTCGAGGACCAAAGCGCATCGCACCGTGGCCAGCGGCTCAGCAAGGCTCTGCAGCTCCGCCTGAACGCGAGACTTCAGGTCCGGCTCCGGCTGATGAGTGACGGAAACCAGCCGCGATGGTCGATGAAGGTGGGAGATCAATACACATCGGTCAAACCCGGCAAGGGTCCGAAGGTCATTGGTCAGCAGGAACGACAGTTCATCCAAAGAAACGCAATTAACGGCCCGAGCGGGGAAATCCAACGCCAATCCCATGACCTTCTCCACGCCTGATTCTCTAAGGGCATGGTTTTCATACGGCGGCAGTGAAACAGGTTCATGTTCCATGGAATATCTCGGGACTCATGTTGTCGGACGGGTCATTCAAAGGTAACCATTCAGTCTCGTGGGGCGGGCTTTCCAGCCTGCCGAAGCTTTCTCAAACAAAATCCGCAGGCTAGAAAGCCTGCGCCACGTTGAGATCGGGTTTTCCCGCTCATAGCTGAATGGCTACCGGCTTTCCTAGGAACGGATCGGACTTGCCCGTTGCAAGGTCGAGGACCGTCTGGTAATGTTCTCGACCGTGGGGCCGGGCATCTCGGATGTCCGGATGATCATGCCGATGATCCCTCGTGTGGCCGATACTATAGTGTCACGCGTTGACAATTGCGGGAACCCTGAACGGTTGAGTGAATCGAAACAAACATCTGTAG
>JAZDOF010000062.1:0-2941 GCA_043799015.1 Pseudomonadota bacterium
TCACATCGTTCACCTTGGGCGGAGTCCTTCACATTCTCTTGGTGATCGCCGTCGTGGTGATAGTGTTCAACCTCATTCAAGGTCGCAGGATAGCGTAGCGGCCCTGGAACCCGTTTGTTCGGGAATGCAGGCCCATGTTCCCTCAATCCCGTAACGAGGAGTAAGTGGCTAAGATAAAGAAAAAACATCCATAAGCTCCAGGTCCCGGCCTATTCATTGATTTCCGCGCTACCATTCGAGCGTCCCGGGAAATGCACCGGGACGCGGCGAAGTGCCGTTTCCGCCACATCGGTAATCGGTCCGTCCACATAAGGAGGTGAGAAATATGAACCTGAACCTTACAAAGAGCTTGGGAATGCTCTTGCTCGGCATCTGGCTCATTGTAACCGGCCTGATGACGGCTCTATCGGTCGGTAATCCGATAGTCCACGTCTTACTGGCTCTACTTGCCGTCGCTGCCGGTATCTTGATCGTGCTGGATCGGTAGGCTGTTTTCGGTTTCAGCACTTATGGCCATGCCCGAGGCATCAACAATGGAAAGTCCGTTTTCCCGCTTGGATGTCGCTGATGGGATGTTGCATTAATCAATCCGACGCCTGTCGAATTGCCCCCTAAGAGGAAGGAGAAACTCGATGAAGAAATCGAGAAACTTTATACCGCTGTTTCTCATAATTTGCGCCTTTTTTGTAACCCAAGCCCTCGCCGCTGAACAAGGGGTGGGCAAAACCCCCGGCGCTCCGAATCAAACGGATGCAAAAGCAGCGACGACTCCGGGACCGACGCAAACAACCCAAGAAAAGGCCATTGCCCAGCCTGACAGGGTCAGCAAGATAATTGGCAAGAAAGTGTTAAGTCACAAAGGAGAGGATCTCGGACACATCGAAGATATCGTGCTGAGCAAAGATGCATGTCTCGACTTTATGGTTTTAGCTCCCGGGGGTTTGTTCGGGACCGGTGACAGATTGATCCCGATTCCATGGAAAGCCGTGAAGACAGGCCCTCAAGCGGACACGATAATTATCGACATGGAAAAAAGTCAGTTGGAAAAAGCACCGGCCTTTGAAAACAAACAATGGCCGAACTTAGCCGACTCCGAGTGGTACGGGAAGATCCGAGAGTTCTTTGGCGGACAAAAATAAGGCCGACACGAGGCCGCATCTCGGCACTTTCGGGGGCCTGCTCGTCCTGAAGCCGGCGTAGCGCGACTCGACGACCGAAAAGAGCACATTTGGTGTTGGCAACGAGGAGTAATCCTATGAATGGGAATCAATTTGCAGGAAACCTGAAGCAGTTGAAGGGTAGGGTCCGTGAACAATGGGGATGGTGGACTCATCGCTACTCCGCCGTTTTCAGCGGAAAAATCACTCAACTGACCGGCTGGATACAATCACTGTATGGAAGAGTGAGGAAATGATTTGAACAGGACGTGCCTCGCGACACTCCCGGAGGAGTGCGGGCGCATTCCCGGACGGACGTCGCTTTTGCACTAATGTTCGCAGGAGGAAAGCATGAGAATCAATCTGCCGATTGAGCCATTGATAGGGTTCTTGCTGATAGGACTGGTCGCCGGTTTTCTGGCCGAACGAATCATAAGAGGAAGAGGAGCCGGTCTGGTCATAAATCTGGTTGTAGGAGTGGTAGGCGCCTTGATCGGGGGCTTTCTTTTCGGCTTCTTGAACGTGTCTTTCCACGGATTGATCGGACCCTTGATCAGCGCGGCGCTCGGCGCGGCCGTGCTCCTGTTACTGCTCGGACTGGTCAAGACCGTGCGAGTCCCGCAAAAATCCGGGTGGTCGGGTTGGAAGAACTGGTCCCGGGCTCTTGGACATCGCCGGTAGGCGTGGAGTGAGTAAGAATCAACCGGTGCCGGGTTCCATGAATCGCAACAAATCAAGCCGGCGCGAGCCGATTGCCCTATGGAGGAAGACATGAACATAAATCTGCAACTTCAGCCGGTGGTGGCATTATTAGCCGGTATTTTAATACTCATAGCCCCCAGGTTTGTGACATGGATCATCGGGGTCTATTTGATCGTAATAGGCGTATTGGGTCTGCTCGGCAGATAAGAGTACGTGGTTGATTCTCGTGCCGAGAGGATTAGAGGCAAGCGTTCACCGCGATCTCCCTTTGAAGGCCGACTCAAGTCCAGCCGTCCCCATCCCCCGTCCCCTTCCCCAAGTCTGGGGAAGGGGGGCTCAAAAGCCCCCTCTCCGGACCTGGAGAGGGGGGCGGGGGTAAGGCATTAAGCGGACTCGGTGAACGGTTACGATTAGAGAGCAAGGCTCGTCGTTGGCGTTCCGTGTGTCACATGGGCCGGCCGGCCCAGGATAAACACTCGGGTTGCGGGTGCAAAACATTCCGGCTGTTCCGTCGGACCAATTAAGGAATCCCCTTGGGGGGTAAAACCGAAATTCAAACATGAAGGAGAGAGGATGAGCATCACGAAAGATAACGCGGTTGCAGGAGTATACCACACCCATACGGAAGCGGAGGCCGCGGTCAGGGAACTCCATAAAGCGGGCTTTGACATGAAGAGGCTCTCCATAGTGGGCAAGGACTATCATTCTGAGGAGCATGTCGTGGGATACTATAATACCGGGGACCGCATGAAGGCCTGGGGCAAACTGGGTGCTTTCTGGGGCGGACTCTGGGGGCTGCTTTTCGGAGCGGCGTTCTTCGTAGTCCCCGGTGTAGGTCCCATTGCCGTGGCGGGGCCGTTGGTGGGCTGGATCGTCGCCGCGCTCGAAGGGGCGGTTGTGGTGGGAGGTCTGAGTGCCGTCGGCGCAGGACTGGTCGGCATAGGCATCCCCAAAGACAGTATCATCAAGTATGAAACCCAGATCAAGTCCGACAAGTTCATTCTGGTATGCCACGGGCCTATGGAAGAGATGGAGAAGGCCCGCAGCATTCTGGCGAATACGGCAGCAGCGGAAGTCAACAT
>JAZDOF010000069.1:0-2600 GCA_043799015.1 Pseudomonadota bacterium
GCGGCGCAGTGGAACCGGTCGTGAAGGTCACCGCCTACACAACGTGCTTGGTGCCGGGGTTTTCTCCGGTTCCGGACGCGTCCGGCGAGACGCTGTGCGGAAATTGTGTACACTTCATGGGCAGTAAGGGGTGTGAGCTGACCGGCAGGGCAAGGGTCACCTCCGTATCACCGTGCCGATTTAAGAACTTCCAGTTCGCCGGTATCGCGATCATGGAGCTTTTTGAGACCCTTCAGGCCGGTAACTGCACGGGAACCATCGAGCATGAGATCACCGCGGCCACTATCCTATTTGCCATCAAGAGCCAATGGGTGAAGGCGACCCCCGGGGCCAAGCGCAGGCTACAACGTTTGATTGACATGATAGTGTTCATCCAGGCCGAAGAGCCGGCGCTTGTGGAGGTGGTCCGGCATTTCAGCAAGGCATGGGGCGTTAGTGAGGAGACTATCCGCAACTACTTGAGAGAGATCCCGCAAGTGGTCGAGGATGCACGTCGGCAGAGAAGACGGGCTGCCGAAGGATTACCGCGCTTCGTTCGGTGATGCGCACCCGTTTGGTGCGTCGAGGTCGCAGGTTTCACCCTAATGAGGCGGACTTAACGGATTGCACCTAGACGGTCGGCGGGTCCTAGGCCTCTCCCGGGCGACCGCAGGCGCAATTCTTGTTGTTAGGCGGCTTGATGAGGCCGGTTCTTTTAAGTCGGCGGCATTTAGGGCCCTGCCCTGCCGTCCGGGCATTTCAGGAGGATTGGGCATGGACAGGAATTTGATAATACACCTTATTCGAGGGTTGTTGAAGGAACGGACACACTGGGTCCAAAGGTATACATACTGGGAGCATTGTGATCGGGCTCTGGTTGATCGAGGAAAAAGGCAATTCGAGTGGGTTTTCTGGGTAATCAACGGATCGAACGGGACTCGCCCCCCCATCACCCCCAAAGAAAAGGACGATGTTGTAAGATGGCTGCGCATTTGCTTACTTGAGGCGGTTGGACTTCTAGGGGTCCGATGCGGGAAAAGAATTCTCCTCCACGCCGACGTGAAAGCTTTCCTCAAGGTCCTCGAAGGATCACGCGAGCAGATCCGTGACTTTTTCTATTCCGGCGGCCGACCTGCGGTTCCCGGTCCTGCCGACGTCAAGAAGCTCAAAGAGTTCGTGGAGAAGTGGTTCAATATCTCCTAGAGGAACTTGGGACCGGAAAGGAAGACGTGAATGGATCGCGACTCTAAGAAATCCCTGGGAAGTGAGGAGCGCTTTGTAGCCTTCTTGAAGGAGGCGGCGCGCTCAGAGCAATTCCAGGAAATGCGGCGGAAGGTGGAAGAAGGTCCTCACGTCCCTGAGAGCATTCTTGAGGACTACGTGAAGGATCGACTCGACGATGAAGAAACCGGTTTGGTGATGGATCATGTGGCATTCTGCTCGAAATGCGCGCGCAAGTTGACACGCATCAGAGAAACCCTGCCCTTGTCGTCGCAGGAGGAAGCTACCGAGGAATGGGATGAAATCGAACAAGTCTTGCTGAGCGAAGAGGGGTTCGAGGCGTTTCTCCGATCACTCGCTCATACGGCCCCGACCGATGTCGGGGAGGAAATTGCCGCCGCTGGTCCACATCCGACCGAAGAAGAAATCCGGGACTATGTTGATGGTGTTCTGAGTGAAGACCAGGAAAGCGACATAATGGATCATCTGGCGGAATGCCCCGGATGTTTGACGAATGTCTCAAAAGTTCGGGACGGCGCCCGTGAATCCGAGCCGTTTTGGACGCGGCTCCGGGACGCGTTGGAGTCGGATGACTCTTTGGAGGCTTTTCTTGGCGATTTATGCCCGGACTCTGAGGAAGTGCGGATCCAAATCAGGCCGAGCCAAGAAGTCATAATCCGGTATGTTTGCGGGGAACTCGATGAAGACGAAGATCGACTCAACTACGTAATGGATTGTATTTCGAGCATACCGCAGGTCGCCAACGAGGTGGCATACCTTCGCCTTCGGGAAGCCGCGGCGGTGGGGGTGCGGGCTGCGGCATCCGTGCATATAGCGGCCATTGATGAGCGTATCAAGCGTATAGACGGGAAATTTGACGAACATGTCACCCCCCCTCTGATGCTCAAGGCGGCGGTTTTGGAAGAAGCGCAATCGTGGGTAGCCGACGCACCCGGACCCCGCCTGACGGTCGAACGAGTTACCGACAAACCTATTCTGCCCGGGGAAATGATGGAGATCCGGATTACGGCGGAAAGAGAAGGCCACGTCTGGATCTTTCATGCCGACGCTGAGGGAGAATACCACGTGGAAACGGTTTTTCCGCGTTCGGAGGACGTCCAATCTTTTCTTGCAGCGGGAGTCCCAAGGAACATCCTCGTTAACGCGGGGGACAATCCGGGGGACTTCTTTCTGAGGGCCGTCTGGACTCCCCATCAAGTAGTGGATCCACCGGCCGACGATCTTGGAAACCGATTTATGGTTCAAGAGTGGACGGAAGGCTATCTGGACCGCCTCAGAGAATTGCCTCACCTGGACGGGGGGGGGGGGGATCTGACGTTCACCGTGGAAGATTGATCTCTGAGCCGACCTCGATTGTGCGCCGTAATAATCAGGAGAGA
>JAZDOF010000076.1:0-2344 GCA_043799015.1 Pseudomonadota bacterium
CTTGTCTCCGGTCGACGTGCAGGTATAGAGCACGACCGGACTGGCGCCGAGCAGGAATTCGACTCGTGCTTTGCCCGCCGCGACTTCCGTCTCTGCCGTCTTACGTAAGGCGAGCTCCTTTTCAAGTCGCTCATTGACTCGCTTGAGCTCATCGGAACGGCGCTCGAGTTCTTGGCCGTTCTCGATCAGCCGCCGCTGGGACCGTGCCAGACTTTCCGCCATACCGTTGAACGCGTCGGCCAAGGTTCCAATTTCGTCTTGGGA
Source organism: Pseudomonadota bacterium (assembly GCA_043799015.1). Lineage (GTDB taxonomy): Bacteria > Desulfobacterota > Desulfomonilia > Desulfomonilales > Desulfomonilaceae > JAZDOF01. The sequence goes on from JAZDOF010000076.1 coordinate 265, forward strand.
TGATACTTCCGCGCGCGCGTCGAGGTTTCCTCCAGCTATTTGATGGGCAGCGGCCTCCAATTTGCGTATGGGTTCGGATAGGCGGTTGGACACGACGTAGGCAAGCACCAAAGCCAGCACGACAGCCGCCATGAGGGTCACCACGAGACCCTGGTGCATGACCCGAGCACTTGCTTGGGCACGGGCTTTCACTTGGGTTTCCAATTCTACGTTGAGTTTTGCCAGGGCCTTGCCGTTGTCCACGATCCAGTGCACCCGTTGGTGTATTTCCCGAATTGCACCATGATGCTGTGTCGGCCGAAATGACCCTGACGGATGCACGTCGGAATCATAAATACCCAGCAAGGTTCCCGCTGATGCCGTAAGCAGCTCCGTGTCCTGCTTGATCCGGCTCAGCAGCTCACGACCCGCGGGATGTTCCACTCGTTCGTTCAACACGTCCAGGGTATGACGCAGAGACGCGGAACGATCGTCAACCTTCTTCCGATCAGCTTGGTCGCCCAGGGCCAAATAGCGGATCAGATGGCCCTCCAACCGCCTCGCATAATTGCACACATCCGTGGCTGCGGTTATGGACTCCTGTCTGTTGAGAAAATTGGTTTCGTACTGTGCCAGTCTGATCGAATGCTCTCTCACCGCCGCAGTGGCGTCCGTGAACCTTGTGACCGCATCTGCATGTTCCGAGATCTTGAAGACACGATTTTCCGCCGTGAAAGCGTCGTACGCGGCGAGTATCTCCTTCGCTGTTGCCGCTATTCGAAGCACGTCCTCCCGGATCATGGCGTAGATGCGTCGTGCCCCCGGATCACGGATCGTTAGGTCCAACGTGGATGAAGCATTGGCGACGGCCGTCTGAATTTGCTCGAATCTCTCCCTTTCCTCCCGGCGCCCGATTAAGAGGTAGATCATCAGGTGTTGTTCGGCACCCTTGGCCTCATCGGCCACCTGCACCGCGTTGGCTACAATGGACCTGAAGTGCTCCTCCCCGCCTTCGAAGGATTCCAGAATCCGATGAACTCCCACCAAAGACAAAGCAGCGCCGATGAGCATCACCACGGCCACGGACAGGAATCCAATCACCATTTTTCTTCGTATCTTCACGTGCCCGGCCCTTTGATATGGGAAGGATCCTGCACCTCAGCGACGTCCGGCCCAGTATACTTCCTATGCCGAAGCTTTTGTTCTTTTTCCGCAGCCCTCAGCCCGAGCGTTTTACAAGTTGGCCGAGGGGATACGGGTACTGCCGCAGGAGATTCAATATGCGCGGGATTTGTCCAAGCGCGGCACATCAAGGCGTCCTTGTGATCCGCAACGCGGCCTTCGCACAACGCGTTAAGCTAAGGTAACCGTCCACCGAGTCCGCTTAATGCCTCACCCCCAACCCTGTATCCACGTCTGGAGATGGGGCTTTTGAGCCCCCCTTCCCCAGACTTGGGGAAGGGGGATGGGCACGGCTGGACTTGAGGCTTGAATCGGCCTTCGCAGGGAAAGGCCACCGGGACTTACCGTTTCTATTGGGCCGCTTCAGATCGTCAAGTCTTCAAGAATCCGCGGGATTACCGTTTTGCGCCCCCTATATCCGTCCGATTTCGACATCGAACAAGACCTATTCCCTTCCAGGTCATCACGACTTCGCGATGTTGATTCAGTACCTCGATGTTCGAACGAATCGACCCTTGACCCGGTTTCGAGCGTGAAAGCTTGGATTCCAGAATGGTGACGCGAACCGAGAGTGTGTCGCCCGGACGAACGGGCTTGCGCCAACGCACTTCATCTACACCGGGCGAACCCAAACTTGCCGGCTTCGAGACATAATGATCAACCAACAGCCGCATGGTCAGGCTCACGGTGTGCCAACCGCTTGCGATCAATCCGCCGAACGCGGATTGCCTCGCCGCTTCCGGATCTATATGAAAGGGTTGCGGATCGAACCGCAAGGCAAATTCGATGATCTCGGCTTCCCCAATTGTAATGGAGCCGAACTCATGAACGGCTCCCGGCAAATAATCCTCGAAGTAGCGGTCTTCGGGAGGTGTTGCGAATGTCATGGCCGTATTAGGACTCCTTACATAATAATTCC
>JAZDOF010000088.1:0-2759 GCA_043799015.1 Pseudomonadota bacterium
ACCTCATGTGTAACACACACGGCGAAAAGTGATTTCTCCGCGCACTCTGCGACCTCCGCGGTGAACTCTTACATTTTCTGCAAGTGTCGGCATCGTTCATCCCCTCGGTCTTCTTTCGGCGGGCACAACCCCGTGAAATCCAAGATTGACGAGAATCTAGCCGGAGAATCCCCGGATCACATCGAGAAAAGCGTTTCCATACTGCTCGCACTTCCTCTCTCCTATGCCCGGAACTTGAAGCATTTGTTCCAGATTTTGAGGTCGCCTTCGAGCGAGTTCGTTGAGCGTGGAATCATGGAACACCACGTAGGCCGGTATCCGCTTCGCCTCCGCAATCTCCCTCCGTGTTTTCTTGAGGGCCGAAATGAGGGCTTCGTCGGCCTCCGACTGCCGGCTGGGGCCGGGTTTCGGTCTCGTCGCCTTTGCTGCGGCCGGGGTAAGCAGAAGCGGGGTCGCCTGCCCCTTCAGGATGCGGCGCCCCTTCTCGGTCACCGTCAGGACTTGGTAGTCTCCGGTCTTGGCCAAGCATCCCTGCGAGACCAGTTGTTCGATCCAGTCACGGACGTGCCGCTTGGGGGACGCCGACAAAAGGCCGTACGTGCTCAGGCGATCATGGCCGGCCGTCAAGATTCGGCTTTCACGGGAGCCGGTCAGCACATTGGCCGTATAGTCCGCGCCGAATCGTTCCCGTAAACGAAGGACGCATGAAAGAATCTTTTGCCCTACGATCAAAGCGTCAGGCATGGACTCCACTTCACCATTGCAGATGTCACAGGCCCCACACCCGGCAGAATCAAGCTTCTGGTCGAAATAACCGATCATCGCCTCGTGCCGACAGCGGACTCCCGCGCAAAAGTCGAACATCCTGTTGAGTTTTTCGTTCGCTATGGTCCCGGCTTCCGCTTCCATGTCCTGAATGATTGATTTCCAGACCCCGTAATCGCTTCCGGACCAGAAGAGGCGGCACTCCGCCGGAAGTCCGTCCCGCCCCGCTCGACCGAACTCCTGATGGTAATGCTCCAGCTAGCTAGGCATCCCCGTATGGATGACGTAACTGACGTTGGACTTGTCTATCCCCATCCCGAAGGCTACCGTGGCTATGATCGTGTCAATACGGTCTTTAAGGAATGCGTCCTGGTTCTTCGCACGCTCCTCGTTGGACATTCCCGCATGATAAGGCACGACACGATACCCTTTTTCCGTCAATTGCTCAGCAAGTTTGTCAACATCTCGACGGCGGATGCAGTAAACAATTCCCGATTCGCCCCGGCGCCGGTCGAGCACGTCGCAGACCTGCTTAAGACCATTGTGTCTCCGTTCCACGGCGAGGGTGAGATTGGGCCGAAAGAAAGACCCCACCACTATGGACGGGTTGTCGAGGCGTAATTGTACGGCAATATCGGCGCACACCCGATCAGTCGCCGTTGCAGTATAGGCGTGAACGGGAAGGCCCTGGAATGTCTCCTTGAGAACGCCCAGTTCCCGGTATTCCGGGCGGAACTCGTGTCCCCACATGCTGACGCAATGAGCTTCGTCCACAGCGACGAAAGACAACGGGACCCGCGCGAGGAAGGCCAACGCTCTTTGGGAAACGAGGCGCTCCGGCGCCAGATACAGGAGTTTGAGAGTGCCGTCGCGGATCCTTCGGATCACGTCACTCTGTTCCGTCGGCGACATGGTGCTGTCCAGCTTGGCCGCGGGAATCCCGTGCTCGACGAGCGCATCCACCTGGTCCTTCATGAGAGCGATGAGAGGGGAGACGACTATGGCCGGCCCGTCCATCGCCATGGCAGGCGCCTGGAAACAGAGCGATTTACCTCCACCAGTGGGAAGAACCACCAGCGAGTCGCGTCCTTGAAGGACGCATTCCATCGCTTCGCGCTGGAGCGGGAGAAATCCCTGAAAGCCCCAGTAGCGCCTCATCACCTCCTGGATCTTCCGCCACATGTAGGCTCCGATATTGTTGAATTCCAGTCTTCCCGGTGAACGGTTATGCGGGCCACGTCAGCTGCAACTTCAGGCTCCCGTTTCACCAAGCGACCATAGCTCATGTCCTGATGCTTGGACGCTCGACTTTGGTCTGTTATTTCTTCTTTGTTCCGGCCATACCCATCACCCCTTGCAGGAGGTACTGAAGATCTGGGGTTGCGTCTTTCGCGGCATCTCGTCCCACGTTCGCCCTTCGAGTTGCCGCCCGGCCGTCTTCTTGCGAACGCCTCCCCATTGCTTGAAGAAGAACGAAACGCCCGCTGCAATGCACTGATCGCGGATATCGATCACCCATTCAGCAAGCATTGGTCTCTCTCGCCTTGGTTGGGGACCGTTACAGATCCTCGGCACATCCCTGGTGCGTGTGGACGATGAAAGCCTTACCGGCTTTTTGTCACCCAATGCCATACAATCAGGTGAAACCTGTTTCCCCGGGACTACTTCATGGTAGAATTTCCACACCGCTACCTCGGTCGCAGTATTCGTGACGCCCAAATCTGCTGCGAGGAGGTCTTGGTATTCGACCACAGGGGTCCGAGACCCCTGCCGGCGTGACGGCCCGGAACCCAATGTATCAAGAAAGGGAGGCATCGCTGCATGAAAATCGGCGACAGGGACGTACCCGAGGGCGATTTGCAGAGACTGTGCCGGAAGTGGAAGATCCGCCGACTGGAACTGTTCGGCTCCGCCCGAACCGGCCGGATCCGTCCAGACAGCGATATCGACCTTCTTGCCGAATTCGACCCGGACGAGCAATGGTCTCTCATGGA